>NZ_JBTLNE010000019.1:0-59985 GCF_054457435.1 Halovulum sp. GXIMD14793
CGGTTGAAGCGGTTGCAGATCGTCGTGTAGGGGCCGTATTGCTCGGGCAAATCCCGCCACGGGATGCCCGTGCGCAGGACATAGAAGATGCCATTGATGACGCGCCGGTCATCCACACGGTTTTTGCCGCGGCTCTTGTTCGGCAGAACCGCTTTGATGAATGCCCATTCCAAATCGCTCATGTCTGATCGCGCCATGTGACTACTCCCGCCGCTTGTTTGGCGCGAAAAAAATCACAAGTCATTGGGAGTATAAAGCCCTTTGTGGGTACGCTGCCTAGTTTGGCACGACCTAAGTTTTAAGCTTCGCCCCCCCGGATGACCCGGAAGAAGCCGACTTCATCGCCGAAACGCGCCACCGAGTGCAAGCCGTGCAGCGACGAGCCGTAGCGCGGCGATCTGGTGGCCATTCTTTTTGCTTTATCCCAGCCACCGGCGCGCACCACCCATTCGACGCGCCAAGACCAACCCAATCGCCGTGCCGACGGGACGGCTCGGCGATGCGCGGCGGCCTGCGGCCTTTGCTCCGCGCAGGTCAGGCGTCGCATTTGTCTCTGTTAGCTGTTGGCGGAGCATGCATAAAAAAGGGGGATGGCGAACCATCCCCCAAGTTCTCGCAATTTCAGGCTCTTATAGTTTACCGCTCGGTTTATTGCCTGCGGCCTGAACGCGTTGCCCGGTCATCCGGGCATCCCTTTAGCTACATCCGCTGGTCGCCCCGCAGGTGTTGCACTTCATGCAGGTGCCGTTGCGCACCAGGGTGAAGTTGCCACACTCGCCGCACGGGTCGCCTTCGTAGCCCTGCATTTTTGCCTTGGCCCGCTCATCCATCACCGTGGCTGTGACCGCCTCGACCGTTGTAACTGCGGCGGTTTCCACGCCCGTATCCAGCGCAGCGGTCGCCCCGCCCTGCAGAACCATCAATTCCTGCGGCAAACGCTTGCGCAGATAGCCGGTGGAGCTGACCTGACGGATCATGTTGATGGAGCTTTGCGCCACCTCCTCCTCGACAGGACGGACATTTGATACGCCCTCTTCCTCGCCGCGGCCGATCTCATCAAACCGCTCTCCCTCGGGCTTTACATGCGCCAGATCGGTACGGTCGAGATAGCTGACCGCCAGTTCGCGGAACACGTAATCCAGAATGGAAGTCGCGTTTTTGATCGAGTCGTTGCCCATCACCATGCCAGCCGGTTCGAACCGGGTGAAGGTAAAGGCCTCAACAAACTCTTCCAGCGGCACGCCATATTGCAGGCCCACGGACACCGCGATGGCAAAGTTGTTCATCATCGCGCGGAAAGCGGCACCTTCCTTGTGCATGTCGATGAAGATCTCGCCCAACTCGCCGTTCTGGTATTCACCGGTCCGCAGGTAAACCTTGTGCCCGCCGACCACGGCCTTCTGGGTATAGCCCTTGCGGCGCTCAGGCAGCTTTTCGCGGCCCCGGGCGACCTCTTTCACGATCACTTTCTCGATGATCTTTTCCGCAAGAACCTGCGCGCGCTCCCCGTCCGGGGCTTCGGCAAGGGTTTCTTCCAGATCCTCATCATCCTCAATCAGAGAGGCCGACAAAGGCTGGCTGAGTTTCGACCCGTCGCGGTACAGCGCGTTCGCCTTGGTGCCCAGCGACCAGCTGAGGTCATAGGCGGCCAGGCAATCCTCGATCGTGGCCTCATTCGGCATGTTGATCGTTTTGGAGATCGCCCCCGAGATAAAGCTCTGCGCTGCTGCCATCATGCGGATGTGGCTGTCCACCGACAGATACCGCTTGCCGGTTTTGCCGCAGGCATTGGCGCAGTCAAAGACGTGGTAATGCTCTTCCTTCAGATGCGGCGCGCCTTCCAGCGTCATGGTGCCGCAAACGTGGTTGTTGGCCGCGTCGATCTGGTCCTTGCTGTAGCCCAGATGGCGCAGCAGGTCGAAGCCCGGATCGTTCAGTTGCGCCGCCGGAATGCCGAGAACCTGCGAGCAGAACTCCTCGCCCAGGGTCCACTGATTGAAGACGAAGCGGATATCAAAGGCTGTTGGCAGCGCTTCTTCGATCTTGGCGATCTCATCAGGGCCAAAGCCATGGCCGATCAGGCTGGTCGGGTTGATGTCCGGCGCATTGCCCAGCGTGCCGTGGCCGACCGCGTGGGATACGATCTCGGCGATCTGGGCCTCGCCATAGCCCAGCTTTGCCAAGGCGGCAGGAACCGACTGATTGATGATCTTGAAATAGCCACCACCGGCGAGCTTCTTGAATTTCACCAAGGCGAAGTCCGGTTCGATCCCCGTGGTGTCGCAATCCATTACCAGACCGATGGTCCCGGTGGGCGCAATCACCGTCGCCTGCGCGTTGCGGTAGCCATGTGCCTCGCCCATGGTCAGCGCCTCGTCCCAGACGGCGTGGGCCAGGTCCAACAGGCTTTGATCCGGGCAGTTCTCATGGTCCAGCGCCACCGGCTTGACCGCCAGCTTTTCGTAACCTTTGGTCTTGCCATAAGCGGCGGTGCGGTGGTTGCGCATCACCCGCAGCATGTGCTTGGCGTTCTTGTCATAGCCGGGGAATGCTCCCAGTTCCTTTGCCATCTCGGCAGAGGTGGCATAGCAGACGCCGGTCATGATCGCGGTCAGTGCCCCGCACAATGCGCGGCCTTCGTCGCTGTCATAGCCAAGGCCCATATTCATCAGCAGGCCGCCGATATTGGCATAGCCCAGCCCTGTGGTCCGGAACTTATAGGACAGTTCGGCAATCGCAGGGCTGGGGAACTGGGCCATCAGGACCGAGATTTCCAGCGTGATCATCCACAGACGCGTGGCATGGACGTAGCCTTCGGCGTCGAACTTGCCACCATTGAGGAAGGTCAGCAGGTTCATGGACGCAAGGTTACAGGCCGTGTCATCTAGGAACATATATTCAGAGCACGGGTTGGACCCACGGATCGCACCATCTTCCGGGCAGGTGTGCCAGGCATTCACGGTGTCATGAAACTGGATGCCGGGATCGGCGCAGGCCCATGCTGCGTGGCCGATCTGCTCCCACAGATCGCGTGCCTTGACCGTCTTGGCGACGCCGCCATCGGTGCGGCGGATCAGTTCCCAATCGGCGTCATCCTTGACGGCCTGAAGGAAGGCATCTGTCACCCGGACCGAGTTGTTGGAGTTCTGGCCCGACACGGTCAGATAGGCATCGCTGTCCCAGTCTGTGTCATAGGTCGGAAATTCGATCGAGGCAAAGCCCTGCTCTGCATATTGCAGCACGCGCTTGACGTAAGCCTCAGGGATCATGGATTTTTTCGCAGCGCGGATGGCCGCTTTCAGATCGCTGTTGGTCTTGGGATCAAAGGCATCCGCCTCGGCCCCGTCCCAGCTGCAGATCGCGGCAAAGATAGCATTCAGCTGCTGTTCATGCAGTTTCGATCCAGCGACCAGCGAGGCGACTTTCTGCTCTTCGATGACCTTCCAGTTGATGAATTCCTCGATATCCGGGTGATCCATATCGCAGATCACCATCTTGGCCGCCCGCCGTGTGGTGCCACCCGATTTGATCGCGCCAGCCGCCCGGTCGCCGATCTTGAGGAAGGACATAAGGCCAGAGGATTTGCCGCCGCCACCCAGGGATTCGTTCGCGCCACGCAGGCTGGAAAAGTTGGTGCCGGTGCCGGAGCCGTATTTGAACAGACGCGCCTCACGCGTCCACAGATCCATGATGCCACCATCATTCACCAGATCGTCGCTGACCGACTGGATAAAGCAGGCATGCGGCTGCGGGTGCTCATAGGCGCTGTCCGATTTGGTCAGCTTGCCAGTCTTGTAGTCGACATAGTAATGACCCTGGCTTGGTCCATCGATGCCATATGCCCAGTGCAGGCCGGTGTTGAACCATTGCGGGCTGTTGGGCGCGGCCATCTGGCGGGCCAGCATGTAGCGCATTTCGTCATAGTAGGTCTTGGCGTCGGCTTCGGTGGTGAAATATCCACCTTTCCAACCCCAATATGCCCAGGCCCCGGCCAAGCGATCAAAGACTTGCTTGGCCGAGACCTCGCCGCCGTACCGCTGCTCGACGGGGAGGTCGGCTAATGCAGCGTCGTCAGCGACGGAGCGCCAAAGGAAACTCGGAACGCCCTTTTCACGCACTCTTTTCAGCGCCGCGGGAACACCTGCTTTACGAAAGTATTTTTGTGCCAGAACGTCTGCAGCCACCTGGCTCCAGCTTTGGGGCACCTCAAGGTCGGGGCAGGAAAACACCACGGACCCGTCTGGATTTCTGATTTCTGACGCGGTCTTTCGGAACTCTATCTCGCCGTAAGCTCCGGTTTTCGTTTTGGTGAATTTCCGTTCAATCTTCATAGTCGCCCCTGGACCTGCGCCCTTGAATCGTTGCTGTTTTCAGCTCTGGTCGTTGCCAGTGCCGGGTCCCGGCAGCTGCCGAAACCGTTAGATCGGTGAGTGCCCAGATTTGGTGATGAACGCTATATTTGGTGTTCGTCAATCCGTGCTCATACAAACTGGCCGAGCCGGATCACTGGGTCAACGAATATTTTCACAATGCCGTCACAAATTGTAGTTGACTGTGATTTCGCCACTAAATCCAGTGGTTTCAGCGCTGAATAATAGAAGTTAAGCGAACATTAATATCCACAGAGCAGAAATTCTGCTAGAATACACTCTTTGGAAAAAAATCGAATTTTTTCAAAGATTTACACTGGTGGATCGCACAGAGCTGTCAGACCGGCATCTTCAAAGTTACCCACAAGATGTAGCGCCCCAGATTCTCACAATCAGCGACTGGCCTTGGCCCGCTCCAAAACTTGATTCGTCAAAACTGCCGCGAGATGTCGAGCTCAAGGCGTTGATGATACGGTTTCTCGGGCGAGGCGATGACCGAAGGCCAATCGACCTTGTTGACCGCATCAGGGAAGCCCTGCGCTTCGAGGCAAATTCCGGCAAAAGGCCCATAGGTCACGCCGTCATGCCCAGGCACGCTTTCCTGCATCTTTGGCGCATTGAAAACCTGCATCGCCAGCTGATCGCTCCAGACCTTCAGTTCCAGCCCAGTATCCTCAGACCACAGGCTGGCAACGGGTTTTTCCCGGTTATGTCCGTCCAGCAGCACAAGATTGGCATCTATCCCGACCAGTCCATGATCCCGCTCTCCGACCAGAACCGGAGTACGGAAATCCATGTGTGTCCCGCCCAAAGGCAGCATATCGCCAAGGGGAATCATCTGATCGTCGGTTGGCGTATACATCGACGCGTCTACCTGCAGCACCTGCCCCAGCACATCGCCTTCGCCATTCAGGTTGTAATAGTTGTGCTGCGCCAGATTTATAGGCGTCTTCTCGGTCGGTTTGCCGTGCATTTCGATGACCAGAGTCGTGCCTGTCAATTCCATGGTCACGCGAAACTCGACCGCGCCGGGATAGCCCATTTCGCCTTCGGGGCTGTGATAACGGAACTCAACCCCCTGATCGCCGTCGGTCTCCATGTCCCAGACGCGGGTGTGCAGCCCCTTAGGCCCGCCATGCAGATGATGCGTGCCTTCATTGGCAGTCAGTTTGTAGTCCTTGCCGCCTAAGCGAAATCCCGCATTGCTGATCCTGTTGGCAACCCGCCCGCAAATCGCGCCATGCGCCTTGCCGAATTTAAGGTAGTGGTCAAACTCGGCGAAGCCCAACACACATGGAACCTCGCGCCCGACCGCCTCTACCCGCCAGTCGCGGATGGCGCAGCCATAATTCATCACCGTGACCCGCGCAGCACCGCTATCAAGCGTTACCTCTTCGACAGCTTTGCCATCATGTTTGCCAAAGCGCTGCTTTGTTCCCATGCCCCACCCCGTGCTTGTCGCTGTTAAAAGCCCAGCCAAAAGGCCGGTGCAACTTGCGAGCTATTCAAAGATCATGAGACATTACGCAAGGTTAGGCAATCGGCACCACTAAATCGGACAGACTCAGTCGCCGCAGGGCCACGCTGCAATCTCGGAGTTCAGCGATGGATGCCTAATCTCTGCCCCTGGCTTGATGCCCAGTTGCGCCGCCAGCCCGCCATTGATTTCCAGCACTTCCAGAATATCGTCCCCACCGGGGATCGGTGTTTCGTCCAACGGTATCGCATTGGCATGGACCTTTTGCACCGTGCCGGTTTCATCAATGAAAAGCATGTCCAGCGGGATCAGCGTGTTGCGCATCCAGAACGACACCGACTGCGGACGCTCATAGACAAACAACATGCCGGAAAAGCGCGCCATGTGCTCACGGTGCATCAAGCCTTTGGCACGCCCCTCAAATGTATCGACGACCTCAACCTCGAACTGCAGCTGTCCGCTGCCGTAGCGGATATCGACAAGATCAGGCCGACATTCCGCCATTGCGGCACCCGCGCCAAACAAAGCAATCGCTATCGCAAGCAGCTGCCGCGTCATTGAGTTATGTTCGCCGTCACCAGATTGGCGTGATCCCAGGACCGCACCTCAGCCGCCGTTTTGCCACGCGGGCCGCGCTTACAGCGCACGCAAACCGCTTCGCCAGGCTGCAGGTCTGACAACCCAAAAAGGCGCAGCACCTCCATATGGACGAAAATATCTTCAGGATCGCCAAATGCATTGACGAAACCAAAGCCTTTGGCCTTGTCGAACCATTTCACCCGCGCCGGCAACATAGGCGCATCAACCGGAACGGTCTTCTCCTCCGGCTGTTCGGCTATTTCTATGGAATTATCGACAACGGCTTCGATGTCGTGAATCTCAACCGCCTGACGTCCGCGATCGGTGCCTTGCACCTTCATCGTGATCGTCGCGCCTTCGGCGACTGAACTGCGCCCGAAGTTCCGCAGTACATTGGCATGCAACAGAACATCACCTTCAGTGTCGTCAACAACGACAAAACCGTAACCCTTAGTGGAGTCGAACCACTTCACTTGACCCTTGATCATGTACAACCCAGCCCTGCACAAAAGTTCTCCCAGCATGCTCCGGTCCGTGATCTTCCCGGTTGCGGCCAGTCACACAGCGCGCAATCAGGAACTTAGACAAAACGGATCAGGCCCGGACATCGGGCCCTTCGGTTCACACACACCCAAAGCCAGCACAATGGGTGCCTGATCAGATTGGCGCAAATAGGCGGCGGACGCACGTGCTTTTTTCGAGGTTCATTTCAAATACTGAATATTTTAACAATCCGGGAAACAGTCGGCGGAAAATCGCTTGTTTATCCCCAGAGTTATCCACAGGTTGTCACGATAACAAACCTCCTCATGGATAAAGCCGCTCTATGATCCAATCATCGCCCGGTTGATTCCTGCGCCAGCGAAACCGGTCGTGCAGTCGATGCTCACCATCGGCCCAGAATTCAATCTCTTGCGGGGTTAGCAGGTAGCCCCCCCAGAAGGCCGGTCGCTCTGGAGCGTCGCCATGGGTCTCCGCCATTTCTGCAGCACGCGCCTCAAGCGTTGCACGCGAATCCAGCACCTGCGATTGTTGCGAGGCCAAGGCACCCAAGCGACTGGCCAGCGCGCGGCTGTTATAATACCTGTCAGCGCGCGCACCTTCGACACGGGTGATCATCCCGCGCGCCCTGATCTGACGGCGCAATGATTTCCAGTGAAAGTTGATCGCCGCCTTTCCGGCACCATCCAGTTCCTGCGCTTTCGCACTGTTGTAATTGGTGTAAAACGCAAAGCCATCAGCGCCGATCTCTTTTACCAGAACAACACGCACATCCGGCAGGCCATCTGCATCTACGGTGGCCAGCGCGGCCGCATTGGCATCATTCGTTTCCTGCGCCTCAGCCTCGGCCAGCCATGCCTTGATGATGCCCACCGGATCATCCCCGGCGAATATTCCACTGCGGTCGTTGCTCATGTCTCTCATCCTTCTGCGTCTTGATGCGAGGCAGATAATGGCCTAGACCCACAGAACTGAAAAGTCCGATCGCAAGGGGGAAGGCATGTCTCTGGGACTGATGAATGGCAAGCGCGGCCTGATCATGGGCGTCGCCAACGACAAGTCCATCGCCTGGGGCATTGCGCAAGCCTGCCACGAGCAGGGCGCAGAACTGGCCTTTACCTATCAGGGGGAGGCGTTGGAACGACGGGTGAAACCACTGGCCGATCAAATCGGCTCGGACGTTGTGCTTCCTTGTGACGTGACGGACGCAGCATCGATGGATGCGGTTTTCGACACATTGCGTGACAAATGGGGTCAGCTGGATTTTCTGGTTCACGCCATCGGCTTTGCCGACAAGAACGAGTTACGCGGTCGTTATGTCGACACATCGCCAGGGAATTTCCAGATGGCGATGAATATCTCGGTTTATTCCTTCACTGCGGTCGCCCAGCGCGCCGAGAAGATGATGGGCGAAGGCGGCTCCATGCTGACCCTTACCTATTACGGTGCCGAGAAGGTCATGCCGCATTACAACGTCATGGGTGTTGCGAAGGCGGCGCTTGAGGCCTCCGTCAAATATATGGCGATGGACTTGGGGCCAAAAGGCATCCGGGTGAACTCTCTGTCGGCGGGACCGATCAAGACGCTGGCGGCCTCGGGCATCGGAGATTTCCGCTACATCATGAAGTGGAACGAACTGAACGCCCCGCTGCGTCGGAACGTAACCCAGGGCGATGTCGGCAAATCCGCAATGTATCTGCTGTCTGATCTGTCTGCAGGTGTGACCGGCGAGTGCCACCATGTCGATGCAGGCTATCACGTCGTTGGCATGAAGGCCGAGGATGCGCCCGATATCGACGTTATCTCGGGCCGCAAAAGCGACTGACAGTCTTAGGTTTCACGCGAACCGCTATTCACCAGGTCATTCAGAAAACTCTGCGTTCGCTTAAGTTCGCCGAGAAGCACATCGCGCGCAGCCAGCAGGTTACTGTCCAGTGTGTCGCGTTGTGCGCCGATCTGCAGGATAGCAGCCGCAAAACCTGATGGATCAGAGGCCGCAATCGCATTTCCTTCGCTTAGAAACCGCGACATGCCGATGCCTGCGCTATGCACAATCGGAACCCCGGCCAACACGCTGTCCAGAACAAGCCCTGACCCCCGATGCCGGTACTGTTCCACGTCATAAGGCAACAAAGAGACATCCAGGCTATGGACCATATCCTGAAATGCATCTGGTGACAGGTTTCCCTGATACCATGTCAATTTCAGGCGGCCTTTGTGGCGACCAAAGGCTTCGATGGCTTTCAGTCGAAGCAAATAGATATAGTTAGACAGCTTGAAACGGCCACGAAACGGGGATTGCAGGATCAGTTCGACCCTATCCCCGCCCGGCGCAGAACGGAGTTGCCGGGCCAACTCTGCAACAATCAAATGCAGCGACTTGCGACCTTTCTCTTTTCGCGCAATCCCCAGATAGCCGACACGCAGATCCTTGCTGGCCTCTGCGGCCCACTCTCGGAAGCGTTCAGTGGCCGGATCAATAGAACAGGGCAGCAGTAAATTGTCCGTGCAGATTAAATCATGGCATTTCTTAAAGTAGTTTGAGACTTCAACCGTTTCAGAGTGAAGCGACACCCGTCCAGATCGGGTCAACTCCCGCAAGGTATCAAGTTCCACCTTGGCTAAGCTTTCGATCGGATCGGGCCGAAAAACGCGGGCCGCAATGCGAATGTTGGGCAGTCTTTCTGCCACCCCGAGCACCACGCGCATTTCATGGACATTACCCGATGGCACCAAAAGGGACGGCGGGCTGTCGGCACTCAACAGGGTTTCAACAAGCGCCGAGACATCGCCGGCCAGTGCCGTTTCGGGTGATTCCTTTAGATCGGCACTGGTTGAAAGCTTGGGCTGTACGACCAATTCTCCAAACTGACCCGCGTTGTCAAACGCGCGCGACGCTAGAACTTCGACTGGTGCGTTCGGTATAAAGGAGCGGATCGCTTTGATCTGAGAATGCTCATGGCCGTTGACGATATGAAGCATCCGTTCCGCGATGATGAGCATTGGGGCCTTCCTGGGTCCGAATGGAATTCAATAGAAGATCGGACAACAGCCGGTCATCATTAAAAAAAAGCCGCACGAATTGGCACTGGATAGACTGCAGGCACCGAACTTTCCAGCCTAAAGACTATAGCGCCCATCCCGCAACGCGACCTCTGGCACGCGAAAATCTTCCTCGAAGGCCGCATAAATCGGCGCAAGTTGTTGCCAGAAGCCGAACCACTGATGGTCGCTTGCGGCCTCCATTCGGGCCTTGGTCATCCGAAAAGGAAAGGCGTGGACCGGGACATGGGGTTGCCCGGCAGTCAGCGTTGCCTCGACCAGCACATAGACCTCTTCGATCACGGGATCGGTCATCGCATAACAACCGATAGAGACGCAGCTGCCATGAACCATCAGGAAACTGCCGGTGCGCCCTTGCGCGCGGTCAAAAGCGTTGGGAAAGCCAAGGTTGAACGACAGGTAATAGCTTGAGTTCGGATTAAGGGCATCGGCACTAACGCGATAAAATCCCTCAGGCGATTGACGATCCCCTTCTTTCAGCTTCGGCCCCAGATCACCGGAATAGGCACAGATCGGATAGCTGCGGAACAAGCGATAGGCGGACCCGTCTTTGACCCAAAGCTCAAGTTCGGCCTCTTCCTTGAAGATCCGGATAAACACCGGCGAACCATATTCAAGATTATCCTGCGCCAGCGCTGCTCGCAGCAGGGGCGCCTGCCGCGCCCTTATCTCAGCAATATCGCGTGGCGGGCGGGTCTGGTCCCACCATCGCAGCTCGGGGAAGAGGATCACAGCCAGACCGGCAAGAACCAGCAGTGTGAAAAGGGTGGACGCGAATCGCAACATAGAACCAACCTAAGCCAGAACTCGCCTCGACGGAACAGTCCCAAAGCATTGGCAAACACGGCCCCCTGGCTGTATGGAATTGCGGGACACCGGGCTGCAGCCTGCAAAAAACGACAAACACCCGACCGGACCCGAACCGGCTGAAGGAGGACCGAATGACTGATCGCCTGCCACATGAAAAAGGGTTCCACGTATCGTGGGATCAGATGCATCGCGATGCGCGTGCGCTGGCCTGGCGGCTGGAAAATGACGGCCCCGGTGCAGGTGGCGGGTGGCGCGCTGTTGTGGCCATCACCCGTGGCGGCATGGCCCCGGCCATGATCGTTGCCCGTGAGCTGGACATCCGCACGGTCGATACGATCAGTGTGAAATCTTACGATCACCAGAACCAGTCCGAGGCGCAGGTGCTAAAATCACCCGATGCGGATCTGATGGGTGATGGGACCGGCATCCTGATCGTCGATGATCTGGTTGACAGCGGGCGGACCCTGGAACTGGTCCGCCGCCTTTATCCCAACGCTCATTGTGCCACCGTTTATGCCAAGCCCAAAGGCCGCCCGATGGTGGATACCTTCATTACCGAGGTCAGCCAGGACACCTGGATTTTCTTCCCCTGGGATATGGCCCTGCAATATGTAGAGCCCTATCGCGGACAGGACTGATCGTCAGCGCACGATGACCTCGGGCCCCATCATCAGCGTGGGCAGCCAGGTGGATAGTATCGGGACATAGGTGATCAGGATCAGGAAGACGAACAGCACCAACAGGAATGGCAGGGCTGCGCGCACAACGGCCATCATCGACATCCCCGCAACGCCCGAGGTGACGAACAGATTCAGACCAACTGGCGGCGTGATCATGCCCAGTTCCATGTTCACCACCATGATGATGCCCAGATGGATCGGGTCTATGCCAAGATCGATCGCGATTGGGAAAACCAACGGCGCGACGATAATGATCAGGCCCGAAGGCTCCATGAACTGACCGCCGATCAACAGAATCACATTGACGATCACAAGGAACATTATCTTGCCAAACCCGGCATCCAGCATCGCACCGGCGATCTGCTGCGGGATCTGTTCGTCGGTCAGTACGTGTTTCAGGATCAGGGCGTTCGCGATGATAAACATCAGCGTGATCGTCAATTTACCTGCATCTAAAAGCGTTTGACGCGTATCTTTATGCCAAAACGCCGTTAGCAGCGCATGGGGCTTGCTGCGCAGTGGCACCGGTCCGTCCTCTGCTGCCAGCGGCCCCATATCACGATAGATAAAGCTAGCGACAAGAAAGGCATAGACGGCAGCGACAGCAGCAGCCTCGGTCGGGGTGAAAATCGCGGGCGTTACACCCGGAATGCCATAAATCCCGACCATAATAACGACGATCAGCAACAAGCCCCAAAGCGCTTCTCGCCCCGAGGCGAAGACCTCCTCCCAGCCCTGCCATTCACCCTTGGGCATGTTGCGCAGCCGTGCCATCACATAGATCGCGATCATCAGCATCAGGCCCGCCATCAGGCCCGGGATCACGCCTGCAAGGAACATCCGGCCAACGGAAACGTCCGTCGCAGAGGCATAGACAACCATGACAATAGAGGGCGGGATCAGAATCCCGAGCGTGCCCGCGTTACAGATAACGCCCGCCGCGAATTCCTTTGTATAACCAGACTGTTTCATCGCCGCGATGACGATCGACCCAATGGCAACGACCGTGGCCGGAGAGGACCCCGACAAAGCAGCAAACATCATGCAAGCCAGCACACCGGCGATCGCCAGGCCGCCCCGAAGGTGCCCTACACAGGCGACCGAGAACCGAATGATCCTGCGCGCCACACCACCGGTGGACATGAAGCATGAGGCAAGAATGAAGTATGGGATCGCCAGCAGCGTCGCGTGCCCAGCCATCCCGTTATAAAGAGACTGCGCGATCGAGGCGAGCGAGGTCTCCGAAAACAGCAGCAGAAACACCATGGATGACAGACCCAGCGACACCGCAATCGGAACGCCAACGAACAAAAGCCCGATCACAAGGGCAAAAAGGAATACGACTTCCATTGATCAGGCCTCGTTCTGCTTGGCGACGTCTTCCACCGCATCTTCGGCTTCGTGGCTGACGATCAGGCTGTCTTGCGTGCCCCGAAATATCCGGACTGTCGCCTCGGTCACGCGCCAAAGCATGAGCAGCGCCGCCACCGGCAGGATCACATAAGGTATAACGCGCGGCAGTTTGGAATAGGCTTCGCCTTGGTTGATGGCATCTTCCAACCAACGCAAGAACGGCAGCATCGGCACCTGGTCAGTTTCAAAAAAGGCTCGGTCCCTTGTGTCCGGGTCAAACCCGGTCGGGAACCAGCGCCCGGTTGTTTCCTGAAGGCCCGCGAATGGCGCCCAATAGTCCCAAGCGCCTTTCAAAAGCAACAAGGCATAGGCCAGTGTCAGGACTGCCGCCAAAATCCCCATGATGTAGCGGCCGCGTTTTGACAACAGGTTCAAAATCGCATCGACGCCCAGATGGCTGGTGATCTTGAAACCATAAGCGATCCCGAAAAGGACCAGCCAGGAAAACAGAATAAGAACGACCTCCAGGCTCCAGATGTTCAGAGAGTTGAAAACGTAGCGCAGGATCACGTTGCTGAAGGTCAGTAGGACCATTAGCCCCAGAAGTGCGGCGATCAGCGTTTCTTCGAATGCGTGAACAAACCGGGCGAAGGCACCTTTAGGCTCGTATTTGCTGCCAGACACGAGATTACCCTCCCTGACCAGTTAAAGTTGCACCCCCGGACACACTGGCCCGGAGGTGGTGATAGCTTTTGGGGGTCGCTTACATCGAGTCGTTGATCGCCTGTGCGGCGTCAATGTTCTCTTGGCCGACTTCTTCGGCGAACTGGTCCCATACGGGCTTCATCGCTTCGACCCAGGCAGCACGCTGTTCGGCGCTCAGCTGGCGAACCACACCGCCAGCATCAATGACCGACTGCTTTGCGCTTTCATTGACTTTGGTCGACTCGCCGTTGCGGGTTGAGGTCACTTCCATCAGAATTGTTTGGAGTTGATCGCGAACATCCGCATCAAGTTCGTCCCACCAATCAACCGAGGTCACGACCATGTAGTCGATGATCCCGTGGTTGGTCTCGGTGATGCCGTCCTGAACCTCAAAGAACTTCTGGCCGTAGATATTCGACCAGGTATTTTCCTGTCCATCAACAACGCCAGTCTGCAGCGCACCATAAACCTCGGCAAAGGCCATTGGCTGCGCGGTCGCGCCCAGCACGTTCATCTGGGCAACAAGAACATCCGACGGCTGCACGCGGAATTTTAGCCCATCCGCATCGCCTGGCATTTCCAGCGGCTTGTTGGCCGAAATCTGCTTCATGCCATTGTGCCAGTATGCCAGGCCCAGTACGCCGCGCCGGGTCATTGATGTCAGCATGGCCTGACCTGTTTCAGACGCCTGGAATGCATCAACGGCGTCGATATTTTTGAACATAAACGGCAGATCGAACAGACGGAACTGCTTGGTGATCGGTTCGAACAGCGACAGCGACGGGGCTGCCATCTGAACATCGCCCTGCAGCAAAGCTTCAAGAACCTTCTCGTCCGTATAAAGGGTCGAGTTCGGATAGACCTCCATACAGGCCTTGCCGTTCATCTCGGTATTCACCCGCTCTGCCAGCAGGCTTGCAGCGATCCCTTTGGGATGCTTGTCGCTGTTCGTAACGTGACTGAATTTGATAACGATCTCACCCTCGTCACAATTCGCCAGAACCGGCGCTGTGAACGCAGTGCAGGCCAGGGCAAGTGCTGCCGTAAACGTCTTCATAGATATATCTCCCTGTGAAGCGAGCCCGCTTTTGAGGTCCCGCCAATGTTGCGGACCAATTTAGAGCAAAAGGTGCAGGAATTCACAAGAGTGCTGTTTGACACAGCCGCGCATAACCACTTGACGGCTGCGATGGTTTCGCGTCCGTTGACCTGCCATAAATCCGAGAGTCCCATGGGCCGAAAAAACGATGTTTCGCCGTCGACGCGCGCTGCCCAGGCCCTGCGTCTGATTGATGAGCGCACTGGTGCCGTTGTTCCGGGTATCGAACTCGCCTCAACATTCGCCCGTGATCACGACTATGCCCCTCGCCAGGCCTATATCTATGGACGTGATGGCGGCCCAACCGTAGAACATGCCGAGGCGGTGATGGCATCGCTGGACGGGGCGGCGCAAAGCTTCATGTTCGCATCCGGTATGGCTGCATTGGTCGCGTTGATGGAGACTTTGCGTCCCGGCGATCACGTCGTTGCGCAAAAGGTCATGTATCACGGGGGCCTCGCCTGGCTGCGCCGCAAAGTGGAACGGCATGGAATTGAGCTGTCGCTGTTCGATACAAGCCAGCCAGAGACGCTGAAAGACGCGATACGCCCCGGGAAAACCCGCATCGTCTGGATCGAAACGCCGGTCAATCCAACCTGGGATGTGGTCGACATCACCGCTGCGGCCGACCTTGCCCATCAGGCGGGCGCTTTGCTTGCGGTCGACTGTACGACCGCCCCGCCCTGCACCAGTACAGCCCTTGGCCTTGGCGCGGATATCGCCTTTCATTCCGCAACCAAATACCTTGGTGGCCATTCTGACCTGACTGCGGGCGTCCTCAGCCTGCGCAAGGACGACGATCTGGCCCAGGAAATCAAATCGGTTCGCTATATGCTAGGCGGCGTGCTCAGCGCCTTTGAAGCATGGTTGCTGATCCGCGGGATACGCACATTGTTTCTGCGCTATGAACGCGCTTCGGAAAATGCCCTGGCCATCGCCCGGCATTTCGAAACCCATCCCAAGATTGCCAGTGTGTTGTACCCCGGTCTGCCCACGCATCCCGGTCACAACATTGCAGCCAAACAGATGATCGGAGGATTCGGCGGCATGATGTCACTGCGCCTGACGGGTGGTTTTGACGCGGCGGCCCAAACCGTACGCGCCTGCCGTGTCTTTGTGCCAGCCACGTCGCTGGGCGGCGTCGAAAGCCTGATCGAGCACCGAAAACCCATCGAAGGTCCACAGTCTGAGGTGCCTGACGACCTGCTGCGGCTCTCGGTTGGGGTCGAGGATGTCAACGACCTGATCTCTGATCTGGAACAAGCGCTTGGTGGCAAACCTGCCTGAGCCATAGCTGAGCAGCAGGATCAGACTGGCGGTCTCATGCCGACAGCCGGATCTATCGCAATCAAACGGACAGTGAGCCGCTCAGGGGTTTTCACGGGTGGAACGAGACATTTCTTCGCATAACGCTCTACTTTCACATGGCCCCGCCGGGCGAAGTCGAAAGCCTGTTTGAACACGGAAAATCCTCTGCACAAACCCTTGCATAAATCGGTGGGCATTGATGACATCAAGAACCTTTTCACAGGCCTGAAACACGGTCCGGGATGAGCGCTGCTAACTTCTATCGTCCTTGATTAAAATTTCGACCAGCACTTCGCACAAAAATTGAACCATCCTAAACCGCTATTCGACTGACTTTCAGTCTCAAACCGAAGGGAGGACTTGGTTATGCCTAACTACTATGGAACTAACGATGCAGACGAGTTTTTTTTGACACAGGGGCGACCGAAGGTCTGGGGGAATGGCGGCAATGACACCATATTCCTGATCGGTGCGCTAAGCGGCCTGGTTTATGGCGGCGACGGGAATGATCGCATCTGGGGCACCTCCGGCCACGATATCCTGAACGGTGACAACGGGAACGACGAAATATATGCCGGGGACGGCAATGATCTGGTCACCGGAGGCGCGGGCAATGATGAACTGCGCGGTTGGGTTGGCGATGACGTTCTTGTCGGTGGTGCAGGTAATGACCGTATCCGGGGCGAAGGGGACAACGACTTCATTTACGGCGGCGCGGGCAATGACACTCTTTATGGCGGCACAGGCACGGACAAGATCTATGGCGGCGCCGACAATGATGCGATCTATGTCGAGGGCCTGAACAACTTTGTCGATGGTGGCAGCGGTATCGATCTTTTGAACTTTGTTGGACGCCAGGCTGTGGAAATCGACGTCAGCGCCGGTCGCGCCAACTATTTTGCGGGCGGGGAGGCTGCAACCTTTACCGGAATCGAGCGGTTTTCCGGCACCTACTATAACGACGTTTTCCGCGGCAGCGCCGGCGGGGACGAGTTCCACGGCGAGAGCGGCAATGATATCGCAATGGGCGGCGGCGGCAATGACCTGCTGTTTGGTGATGCCGGGAATGACGAGCTTTATGGTGGCAGTGGCATAGATCAACTCAAGGGCGGTTCCGGTAACGACCTGCTTTCCGGTGGATCAAGTCGCGACACGCTGGACGGTGAATCGGGCAATGACACGCTCCGCGGCGATGATGGAAACGACTACCTGCATGGCGGTGCTGGTTTCGATACAATGGAGGGTGGATCCGGTGCCGACACTTTTGCCTTCACCGGTTATGATCAAGGTACCGGAAATGGCGGAGTGATCACGGATTTTGACCGGGCAGAAGGTGACCGCATAAATCTTCATGTGCTGACAGGCGGCAGTGCCGACTTTGTCGGTCAGGGCAGCTTTTCCGGCTCAGGGGCAAGTGAGGTCCGTGTTGTCGATATCGGCGATGATGTAGAGGTTCAGGTTGATCACAATGGCGATGGCGTCGTTGACGTTACATTCACTGTCGAGAACAACCTGACAAACGCATTCGAAGCTTCGGACTTCATATTCTAGAAGCAAGGGTGGGTTAAAACCCACCCTACAGGGTAAGCGCCAGTAGGGTGGGTTTTAACCCACCTTGGCCACCTTCAGCGCATGATGGGTTGAGCGCGCTCAACCAGACGAGCAAAATAGGACGCACCAATCGGGGCGATGTCATCGTTGAAGTCATATTCCGGGTGATGCAGCCCAGCCGTATCACCCTGCCCCAAAAACACATAGGCACCCGGACGTTCATTCAGCATAAAGGAAAAATCCTCGGCCCCCATCTGCGGCCGCCAATCGGTTGAGGCCTTGGCCTCTCCTACGACATCTGCGGCCACACCGGCCGCAAATGCCACTGCATCAGCATCATTTACAGTAACCGGATAGCCCGGGCGATAATCCACCTCAGCCGTGCCGCCAAAACCCTCGGCAATCGCCGGGGCGATCTCGCCGATACGGTGCTGGATCATCTTGCGCACGTCTTCGGACAGCGCCCGCACGGTTCCCGTCAAACGCGCATCTTCGGGAATGACGTTATAGGCAGACCCAGCGTGGAACTGCGTGACCGAGACGACCGCCGCTTCCATCGGATCAGCATTGCGCGACACGATGCTCTGCAGCGCCTGCACGATCTGGGTCCCGATCACGATCGGGTCAATCGACAGTTGGGGAAACGCCGCATGCGCGCCATACCCTTTGATCACGATATCGAACTGATCCGCCGCCGCCATCGTGGCCCCGGGGTTCATGGAAATCTCTCCCTCGGCCAGACCGGGCCAGTTATGCAACCCATAGACCTGCGCAATGCCGAACCGATCCATCAGCCCATCTTGGCACATCTCACGCGCACCGCCGCCGCCTTCTTCAGCCGGTTGGAAGATCAGCGCAACAGACCCGGCAAAGTTCCGCGTTTCCGCCAGATACTTGGCCGCCCCCAACAACATCGTGGTATGCCCGTCATGGCCGCAGGCATGCATCTTACCTTCGTTCTTCGACTTATAGGGCAGATCGCGCACCTCCTGGATCGGTAGCGCATCCATATCGGCACGCAACCCAATCACCGAGCCATCCCCCTGCCCCTTGATTATGCCTACAACACCGACACGGCCAATCCCGGTTTCGATCTGATCAACACCAAAGGCTTCCAGCTGCTTGACCACAAAGGCCGCCGTTTCCACCGTATCGTAAAGCAGTTCCGGGTTCGCATGCAGATGCTGGCGCCAGCCCTTCATCTCGTCATAATATTCGGCGATACGGTTGATTACGGGCATCTTTGGCTCTCCTGTTTGGTCGGGCTATCCGACCTTATGTGCGCGGGCTCTGCAATATCAAATTGCAACACGCGGCATCGCGGCTATGGTCGCGGACATGACAGATGACATCGTTTACCGCAAGGGTGGCGGATTGCCCCGCCTTCTGGAAATCATGCGCCGGTTGCGCGATCCGCAATCCGGGTGCCCCTGGGACATCGAGCAGGATTTCGTCTCCATCGCGCCCTACACGATCGAAGAGGCCTATGAGGTCGCCGATGCCATCGAACGCGGGGCGATGGACGAATTGAAGGGCGAGTTGGGCGATCTGTTGCTGCAAGTGGTCTATCACACCCAGATGGCGGCAGAGGACGGGCTTTTCACCTTTGACGATGTAGCAGAGGCGATTTCCGACAAGATGCTGCATCGCCATCCGCATGTCTTTGGCGACGAAAGCCGCGACAAGACCGCCGCACAACAGACCGAGGATTGGGAAAAGATCAAGGCCGCCGAGCGCGCCACGGACGCACCTGCCGCGGTGCTGGACGGCGTTGCCGCCGGCCTGCCCGCCCTGACACGCGCGCTGAAACTGCAAAACCAGGCTGCACGGGTCGGTTTTGACTGGCCCAGCACTGATCAGGTCCTGGACAAACTGCAGGAAGAAGCCCGCGAACTGGTCGAGGCGAAGGCCAGCACCGATACGGATGCCATCGAAGACGAATTCGGCGATTTCCTGTTTGTCGCAGCGAACCTGGCACGGCACCTGAACATCGACCCCGAGGCTGCACTGCGCCGGACCAATGCCAAGTTTATCCGGCGCTTCGCATTCATTGAAGCCGCGCTAAGGGCGAAGGGCAAAACCCCAACAGAAGCAGACCTGACAGAAATGGATATGCTTTGGGATGCCGCGAAATCGGCAGAAAAAACCTCGCGCTAAAATGCACCGGTCAGATGGTGTTTTCGTTTGCGGCATTTGATGCAACACTATGCCCTCATACTGTCCCAAAAGGGAAAGGACTCAGCCCGTGCGATTTCGTCTTTTTGCAATTTCCACCAGCCTGATCTGGGCGTCGATTGCCACCGCCGGACAGCCGACCGTTGCCACTGAAACCTGCCCAGTCGGGGGTGAAGAGTTCAAAGTCGTCGGAACGACCAGTTGTTCAAATATGGGCATCTATATGACCCTTCGCCGGATCACCAGCTGTGATTTCGTAACGCACCTTCCGGTCTGCCCGTCCAACGGGCTGCCGCTTTATAGCAAGTTCAACGACGACCAAATCGCGAAGCTGGAAACCTTTGTCACCACGGACCGATATGCGGAGCTGCAAGCGCTTTCCCCATGGCATCGCGCCTATGAAGTTGCCCGGCACCTGGGACAGTTGGGCACCGAGGAGGGGTTCAGTGTCACATTGGGTCTCTTCTGGCACGAGACATCGAATTTTAGGGCTAACCGCACGCTGCAGGATGCTTTTATGACTGAGGTTACTGCCCAGCTTGAGCGTGCCAATTCTGCGGAACGGCCATTCCTGATGGCAATTCTGGCCTACGCTATGGCCCTTTCTGATCGCAACGACGAAGCCAGAGCGTTTCTGGCCCAGGCTCAGCAAGAAGAGATTTCTGCTGAAAGCATCCTCATCAAGTACTTTAGCCAGCTTGAAACATGTATTGACGCGATAAATGCTCCGGGATGCGCACCTACAGATTCACTGAATCGCTGAACACCGAGCGTATCCGGTAAAGCAAGCAGGCCCCAATGACCATTCTTCAGATCACCGCACTTCTGATTGTCCTTGCCGGGGCCTTTGGGGCCATCAACTACCTGTTCCTGAAACTGCCCTCAGCCATCGGCATTCTGGTGGTCGCCCTGATCGCCTCTATGGCGCTGATCGGGCTGGATTACATGTTTCCGACCCTCACCTTACGCCAAGAGGTGCAAGGCTTTGTTAGCGATCTCGACTTTTCCGAAGCCCTGCTGGAGGGGATGCTGGGCCTGCTGCTGTTTGCAGGTGCGCTGCATGTGAAAATCTCCGACCTGAAGGCCGAGGCGTGGGTGGTTGCCCTGATGGCCACCATCGGCGTCGCCTTGTCCACGGTGATCGCAGGTGTCGGCTTCAGCTGGTTGACCGGCACGCCGATAATGATCGCGCTGGTCTTTGGCGTGCTGATCTCACCCACCGATCCTGTCGCGGTCCTGGGCGTGCTGCGCGAGGCGGACCTGCGCAAGACGCTGGAAACCAAGATCGCTGGCGAAAGTCTGTTCAATGACGGTGTGGGCTATGTGGTCTTTCTGATCCTTGTTGGTCTGGCCTTTCCTACCGGTGATCACCACGGCACAGGCGTGATGGCCGCCCTGCAACTTTTCGTGCAGGAGGCTGTCGGCGGCGCGCTGCTGGGGGCCGTGCTGGGATGGCTGACCTTTCGGGTGATGCGCCGGATCGACGACTATTCGCTGGAGGTTCTGATTTCTCTCGGTCTGGCCTTTGGCGGCTATGAACTGGCGGTTTACCTGCATGTCTCCGGCCCGATCATGGCGGTGGTTGCCGGCCTTTTGATCGGCGATGTCGGCATGAAACACGGCATGACTGCGCAGACCCGCGAATACCTAAACGCCTTCTGGAAGCTGATAGACGAGATTCTCAACGCCGTTTTGTTCCTGCTGATCGGGGCTGAGGTTTTCGCCATCGCTTTCAGCACCGACGCCCTGACAACGGGTGCGATGGCCATTGCGCTGGCGCTGGTCGCCAGACTGGTGGCAGTGGCCGTACCGATCCTGATGCTGAGACCTTTCCAGACCATCCCACGCGACGTCATCCCCATCATGACTTGGGGCGGCCTGAAAGGCGGCATCTCTGTCGCACTGGCCCTGTCCCTCCCCGAGAGTGAATGGAAACCCGTCATCCTGACCACGACCTATATCGTCGTCGTCTTCTCCATCATCATCCAGGGCCTGACCATCGCCCCACTGGCCAACCGGCTGGGCCGTGCACCGGATCTGTTGTGACAATGCCGAGGGAGTATTTGATGTCTGAAAACGCGATTTGGGTAAGCGATGCGATTTCGGATGTTCAACTTATGAAAGGCTACTGGTTTGATCTGCCGGATACAAAAAAAGAGCGGACTCTGACGGTATTAAGAGAGCACAAACAAATGCGACCTGCTTCGTGCGAATTTTTCCCAAAAGAAATCTACGCAGAGCATGCAGAAGACAATATTGGAGATTCTCAGCATATATTCTCTGCAAGCGGCTTCTTGTGCATTTCCGAACCCTGCGCTGAGATCTTACGACAGTTTGATCTTGGTGGAACCAAGCTTTGCGAGGTCAAGGTTTTTCAGAATGACCGGCAGACCCAGGTTGGAAACCGGCATTTCTTTCTGAATTTCGATTCATAGAAGGATGCGTTGCTGCCTGAGGCTTCAAAGCGTCCCGAGTTGATCGACAAATTTGGCCAGGATGTACCTGATCGTTGGAGAATGCAGTTATCGCCACGAGACGATGACTATGCGGTGCATGTACGCGCTCTGGACGGGGCTGACCTATGGGCGAACCCAAATTTTCGCTATGCGTTCTTTGTATCCGAACGTTTAGCCGCCGCACTGCGCGAGGCAGGCATGGCGAAACAGTTCAGCTTGTATCGGTGTGAGGTTGTGCGACCGCATTGACGCATCAATTACCTGTTCCCCCATACCGCCAGCTTGGCTACAAAGCCAGTAATATCCAGCAGCGTGAAAGGGAAAGCAGCCATGAGTTCGATCATCGATATCACCGCCCGGGAAATCCTTGACAGTCGGGGCAATCCGACCGTTGAGGTGGATGTGCTGCTGGATGACGGCTCTGTCGGGCGGGCGGCAGTGCCGTCGGGTGCATCGACCGGCGCGCATGAGGCGGTGGAGCTGCGCGATGGCGACGCGTCGCGGTATCTGGGCAAGGGCGTGCAGAAAGCCATCGAGGCCGTGAATACCGAGATTGCCGATGCGATCATCGGCTTTGACTGCACCGATCAGGTCGGCATTGATGCGGAAATGATCTCGCTGGACGGTACGCCAAACAAGGGGCGGCTTGGGGCCAATGCGATCCTGGGCGTATCGCTGGCCGCGTCCAAAGCGGCAGCGGACAGTCTGGGCATGCCGCTTTACCGCTATGTCGGCGGCACCTCGGCCCGCGTCCTACCGGTTCCGATGATGAACATCATCAATGGCGGCGAACATGCCGACAACCCGATCGACATTCAGGAATTCATGATCATGCCGGTCGCCGCAGGCTCCATGCGCGAAGCGATCCGCGTCGGGGCGGAGGTGTTTCATACCCTTAAGAAGGAACTCTCCGCCGCAGGCCATAACACCGCTGTCGGGGATGAGGGCGGCTTTGCGCCGAACCTGAACTCCACCACGGACGCGCTCGATTTCATTATGAAGTCGATTGAAAAGGCAAGCTATGCGCCGGGACAAGACGTGTATCTGGCACTCGATTGTGCCGCGTCGGAATATTATGCGGACGGCGTCTATGACATGAAGGGCGAAGGCCGCAAGCTGAGTTCATCTGAGAACGCTGACTACCTGGCCGGGCTGGTCGGAAACTATCCGATCATCTCCATCGAGGATGGCATGCACGAAGATGACTGGGACGGCTGGAAGGCCCTGACCGACCGGATCGGCGCGACATGCCAACTGGTCGGCGACGATCTGTTCGTGACCAACACCACGCGTCTGTCGGATGGCATCGCTAGGGGCTGCGCCAATTCTCTGCTGGTCAAGGTCAACCAGATCGGCAGCCTGACCGAGACCTTGCAAGCCGTCGATATGGCGCATCGCGCGCGCTTTACCTGCGTGATGTCGCACCGCTCAGGCGAGACCGAGGATGCAACCATCGCCGATCTGGCCGTCGCGACCAATTGCGGGCAGATCAAAACCGGGTCGCTGTCCCGATCTGACCGGATGGCCAAATACAACCAGTTGATCCGGATCGAGGAAGAGCTGGGCGAGAACTCGATTTACGCTGGCGAAACCGTCCTTAAAGGCTGATCCCGTGACCCCGCAAGATATCATCGACATGCTGGACCTGCAGCCACATCCCGAGGGCGGCTGGTATAAGCAGACATGGATTGCGGAGAGCGACGGTGACCGACCAACCGGCACATCGATCTACTATCTGCTGAAGGCAGGGGAACGGTCGCACTGGCACAGGGTCGATGCGGCGGAGATCTGGCATTTTCACGCTGGCGCACCCCTGCGGCTGCTGCAGGCCGCAACGGATCAGGGCCCGGTGACCGAAGCGATCCTTGGCCCCGATCTGACCAACGGTGCCCGCCCGCAGATCATCGTGCCCGCCGGGCACTGGCAATCGGCTGAGGCGCAGGCAGGCTGGACACTGGTCGGCTGTACTGTCTCACCCGGGTTTAGATTTGAGGGGCTCGAGATGGCCCCGGAAGGATGGGTCCCGGATGCGTGAGCTATTAACAGCGTTAGTTATGATCGCCGCTGCGGTCTCCACCGCGCTAGCGGCGGAGGATGATTACACTTCACCGCGGGTTGGATATCTTGAGGTCGGTCAATACTGCCCGACCTTTTCGGTCAACCGCAGGGCAGCGCCCGGGACATCTGCGGGATATACAGACCCCTATGATGGCAGACCGGCGCTAATCAGCGATTCGCGAGTGATCGAGCTGCGTCCCGATAACACGTTTGGCATCTATGTGCAGTTGGCCGACCCCTCTGACGTTGCGGCCGCAACCACAAGGATCACGCACCCACCCTTCCTGAACGAAGACAAGACAACGGTCGAGATTGACGCCTCTAACTTTGTCGGCACCGACGGCGTAGACCGCCTGTTCAGCTTTGACTACGGCTACGAGATGGTGCCGGGCGTCTGGACATTCGAAGCGATGGAAGGCGATGAATGCTATATCGCGTTTCCTTCAATGTCGTGCCAGCCAGTTCTAATGCGCCGCATGCCTGTGGTCCGTCGCCAACAAGCTAACCCCAAATCACTCTGCGCCTTATCGTGCCCGCGAGCGCAAAGGCGGTCACTGCACTGCCGGGAAATTGGGGCGTGGCGAGGCGCGTATGACATTGTCACGCGTCAGATTACGGATCATTGCGATGGCAGCTTTCGACTGAGTGCCGATATTATGGTTCAGCTTGCTGTCCTCAGCAAACCGGGTCAGGTCGATCAGGATGACGGGCAAACCGCCCAGATCCTCGGGATTAGTGATTGTGCCCAAACGATTCCGGCGCCCGGTGAGGAAAGCCGAGATGCCCAGAACTTCATCCTTTTCCGCAACAAAGATGATGAAAGGCTGCGGCAGTTCCCCGATCCGCAAGGCCTGTCTGCGGAACAGATCAGGGTCAATATCCGGTGCCATAAAGCTGACGCCGCTCAGACGGTCCAGCAACGCACGATCACCGGAGACCGCGATCTGGCGCAGAGTTTCCATGATCAGCGAACTGCCCATCGAATGCCCGACCAGAAAAACCTTGCGCCCCTGCCCGGTCAGATCGCGCAGAACCTGTTCCAGATCATCGCGGGCAAACAGGGTGCTGTCGCGATCATAGACATAGCCGCGCACATCACCTGCCGACTGCCACGAGAACAAAACAACCGGCGCGGTCACCTCGAAATCCTTGGCCATCTGGGCCAGTTCATAGACCGCCTCGCCATGGGTAGTGTTATAGCCGTGAACGAAGAGGATCGTTTCTTTCAGGCCATCGGTATCCGCCCCAGCCACCGATCTGAGGAAGCTTGCAGGGCCATCAAAATCAGCCTGCCCCACTGCGGCAAAGTGCTTTGCGGGCAGCGGGCGATTGCGAGCCCACTCGATATTGCCGGGTTCATGGCTGGGCGGAATGGATACATCAATCCGGGAATATCGCAGGGTCAGCGCACGCTCTGCGCCAAAGGCATTGTTGCCTAACAACGGATTGCGCGCATCGACGGTATGGACCGGCTGGATATGCGTGCCGGGTATGGCCTTGGCAAAGATCAATTCCCCGCGGGGACTACACCCTGCGAACAGCAAGACCAGTAAGATGACAACAGACCGCATTGGACACCCGCATCTGATAAAATGCCTGATACCCAGACCAACAGGGCAAAGCAAGCGAGTTGCCCACGCCACCCTGGGTCATTGTCACAACAGGCTGCACATCTAGGGGGCAGATGGGCCGTATTTACGGCGCTCCTGTGGCATTGGCGATATAGGCCGTGGCCTCTATCTCGATCACGGCCTCATCTTCGACCAATTCACTGATGACGATCAGCGACATCGCCGGGAAATGCTTGCCAAATACGCGACGATAGGCAGCGCCAACCTCGCGCTGGTTTGCCATATACTCGGCCTTGTCCTTTACGAACCAGGTCAACCGCCCGACATCGCCAACCTCACCGCCCGCTGCCTCGACAATCTCGGCGATGTTGCGCAAGGCCTGTTCCATCTGTGGAATAAGCCCCCCCAGAACGAATTTCTTATCCTTGTCCCAACCGATCTGCCCACCGATATGCAGAGTTCCGTCCGGCATCAGCATACCATTTGCATAGCCCAGGGCCGGGGCCCAGCCGTCAGGGTGAATTGTGCGCGGCTTCATGTGTTCCCCTCAATCAGTTTATTGATCTTCTCACGGATGCTCTCTGGCCATTTCTGCGGCCGACCGTCTGAATTGACATAGACAAGGGTCTGCCCCGCGATAAAGCGAAGCTCGGCCTTGCAACGGGCCTCGGTGCGTAAGGTTAGGCTGCTGCCGCCGATCACCAGCAGAGTCAGATCAAGATCCAGCAGTTCCCCATGACGACTGGGCGCATCAAAATTGACGTCAAAGGCGGCGGTCGGCACGGCGCCGTTCTGGTGAATATCCTCAAACGGCCAGTTCAACAGATCGCTGAACATCACCTCTATCGCGTCATTGATCATCTCAAAATACCGCGGATAGAAAACGATGCCGGCCGGATCGCAATGCTTGAACAGCACCTTTTGGGAAAATCTGAAATTCATAAGACCTAGAACGCTTTATAGGTCTGTGTTGTGTAGGTCCGTTCGATCCCGTCAATATCCAGCAGCTTGTCGTTGATAAAGCGGCCGATATCCTCGCCCTCGGGCACATAGAGCTTCATCAACAGGTCGTATTCGCCGCTGACGGAGTAGAGCTCTGAGTGGATCTCGCGCAGGCTTATTTTGTCGGCCACGTCATAGGCCGTACCCGGACGGCAACGGATTTGAACAAAAAGACAGGTCATAGGGTTGCTCCTGTTTGTTAGGTCACGCGCGACCGGATCTGGTATTTCGGATCACGCCAAAGCTCGTTTCCGATGACATCGCCCAGTATGTCGACGGCTGCAACCACATCGTCACGGTCCAGATAAAGCGGGGTGAAGCCAAAGCGCATGATGTCAGGCTCGCGGAAATCACCGATCACGCCGCGGTCGATCAACGCCTGAATGGCCGCATAGCCGTTTTCAAAAGCGAATGAGACCTGAGAGCCGCGTTGCGAAGCATCATGGGGTGAGGCCAGGGTCAGCGCGGGGCAACGCGCCTCAACCTTCTGAATGAACAGATCCGACAGCGCGACCGAGGCGGCGCGCAACTCTGCCATATCCACCCCCTCCCAAACGTCCAACGCATGGTCAAGGATTGCCAGTTGCACCACGGAAGGCGTGCCGACGCGCAGGCGTTCAGTGGACATCGCAGGGCGATAATCCGGGTCCATGGCGAAGGGGGCCTCGTGCCCCAGCCAGCCTGCCAAAGCCGGTTTTACATCCAGAACAATGTCGGGACGAACATAGATGAAGGCGGGCGCGCCGGGACCACCGTTCAGATATTTATAGCTGCAACCAACCGCAAATTCCGCATTCGAGGCTGCCATATCCACCGGCACCGCCCCCGCGCTATGGGCAAGATCCCAGATCATCACGGCACCCACGGCATGGGCCTTTTCCGTGATTGCTTGCATGTCATGCATCCGGCCCGTGCGGTAATCCACCTGGGTCAGCATCACTACGGCAACATCCTCGGTAATGGCATCAGCCACATCCTGCGGCGCGGGCGTACGCAGGCTATGGCCCTGCGCCAGCAGATCAATCAGACCCTGCGCCATATAAAGATCGGTCGGGAAGTTGCCGTTGTCCGACAGGATCACCTTGCGATCAGGGCGCATCTGCAACGCGGCAGCCAGCGCCTGATAGACCTTGATCGACAGCGTATCGCCCGTCGCAACCGAACCTTCGGGTGCCCCGATCAGTCGCCCGATCCGGTTGCCCACCCGCTGCGGCAGCACCATCCAATCCTTGCTGTTCCAGGCGCGGATCAGCTCCTGCCCCCATTCGTCGCGCAAGACGTCCTGCGCCCGTTCGACAGCCCCGACCGGCAGCGGGCCAAGGGAGTTTCCGTCCAGATAGATCACCCCATCGGGCAGATCGAACAGATGTTTTCTGGACAAGGTCATCGTCACAACTCCCCCCTCAGATGCCAAAGCTCGGGGAACAGTTCCACGCTCAGCATACGGCGCAGATATTGCACGCCAGAGGTCCCGCCGGTGCCGCGCTTAAAGCCGATCACGCGTTCCACAGTGGTGACATGGTTGAAACGCCAGCGGCGGAAATAATCCTCAAGATCCATCAGCTTTTCGGCCAGTTCATACAAAGTCCAGAATTGATCGACATTCTCATAGACAGTTTTCCAGCGCCCCTGCACCTCTGGCACTGCCTCATGCGGGCCATCCAGTTGCGGTGGCGGCATGTTGCGATCATCGCCATCCACGCCTTTGTAAAGTACGCGGATCACCTCGTCATAAAAGCTGGGGCGCTTCAGTTCCTGGGCCAGCAGCGCATGTACCTCTGGCACATGCTCATTCGGCCCCATCATTTTGGGATTTCGGTTGCCCAAGACGTATTCGATCATCCGATATTGCCAGGACTGAAAACCCGAGGATTGCCCAAGCGTATTGCGGAAATGCGTATAATCCGCAGGCGTCATGGTGCGCAGCACATCCCAGGCATTGTTGAGCTGCTCAAAGATGCGGCTGACACGCGCCAGCATCTTGAACATATGCGTCATGTCCCCGGCGATCAGCGCCTCACGCGCGGCGGACAGTTCATGGATGGCCAGCTTCATCCAAAGCTCGCTGGTCTGGTGCTGAATGATGAACAGCATTTCGTCATGCGCATCTGACAGCGGGTGCTGCTGCGACAGGATGCTATCCAGCTTCAGGTAATCCCCATAGGACATAGCCCCGGCAAAGCGCATCTTTGCGCCATCACCTTCAGGATCAAACGGTGTCTCGGTCATGGCTTATCCCTCAGGCGGAACCGCTGGATCTTGCCGCTTTCGGTCTTCGGCAGTGCATCTGTAAAGATGACAGAGCGGGGGTATTTGAATGGCGCGATACTGGCTTTCACATGATCCTGAAGGGTCTGAATCAACTCATCACCGGGGGCTTTGCCCTCAGCCAGCACCACATGGGCCTGAACGATTGCGCCGCGTTCCGCATCAGGCACACCAATGACCGCGCATTCCGCCACAGCCTCATGCGCCAGTAGCGCCGCCTCAACCTCTGGTCCGGCGATATTGTAACCAGAGGATATGATCATGTCGTCATTGCGGGCGGCAAAGTGGAAATAGCCGTCCTGATCCATGCTGAACGCATCGCCCGAGATGTTCCAGCCATCCTGCACATACTCCGCCTGCTTTTCCCCATGCAGATAGCGGCATCCGGTCGGCCCGCGCATGGCAAGGCGGCCGACCTCTCCGACCGGCAAATCCGCACCATCCGGTCCGACAATCTTGGCCTGATAACCCGTGACAGGTTTGCCGGTGCAGGCGGGTTTGTGATCCTCGAAGCGGTTGGTGATAAAGATATGCAGCATCTCTGTCGCGCCGATCCCATCGAGCATCGGCTTGCCGGTTTTCTGGCGCCATTCGTCATAGACCGGCGCTGGCAGGGTTTCGCCCGCCGATACCGCCGCCCGGAGCGAGGACAGATCCGCCCCTTCATCCATCGCCCGCAGCATCGCGCGATAGGCGGTCGGGGCTGTGAAACAGACGGTGGCGCGGTATTTCTCAATAATCTCGATCATGTTCGGCGGCGTTGCAGTTTCCAGCAAGGTTGCGGTCGCCCCAAAACGCAGCGGGAAAATCGCCAGCCCGCCCAGCCCAAAGGTAAAGGCCAGTGGGGGCGAGCCGACAAAAACATCCTCGGGCTGCACATTCAGCACCTCTTGCGCATAGCCATCCGCGATGATCAGCAAGTCACGGTGAAAATGCATCGTGGCCTTGGGGTTGCCGGTCGAGCCTGACGTAAACCCAATCAGCGCCACATCGTCTTGTGCCGTATCAACCGCATCGAATGTCACCGGTTTTTCCAATGCCAGCCGATCCAGTTCAGCGTCATGATTGGCGGTGCCGTCGAACCCCACCACGGTATCCAAAAACGTGCTGCCTTTGGCGCAGGCTACCATCTCGTCCATCAGGCGTGTGTCGCACAGGGCGTGGGTGATCTCTGCCTTTTCTGCGTATTTGATCAACTCCCCGGCGCGCAGCATCGGCATCGTGTTGACCACCACCGCACCCGCCTTGGTCGCGGCCAGCCAACAGGCCACCATCGCCGGGTTATTGGCCGATCGGATCATGATGCGATTGCCGGGCTTCACCCCCAGGTCATCCACCAGCGCATTCGCCAGCTTATTGGTCCAGTCGGTCAGTTCCTTATAGGTCCGCCTGCGCCCATTTCCGATTAAAGAGGTATGATCGCCAAAGCCCTTGGCCACCATCGCGTCGGTCAGTTCTACTGCGGCATTCAAACGGTCCGGGTAGTCAAATCCGTCCAGCAGAAACGCAGGCCAGGTCTCAGCCTTGGGCAGGTTATCACGGGTGAACGTATCGGTATGGGCTGAGGGTCTGAGCATCGCTTAACCTCCCTGAAATGCCGCGAGTGACTGGCGGGCAATCACCACACGCTGGACGTCTGATGCGCCCTCATAGATGCGCAAGGCGCGGATTTCACGATAGAGCTTTTCCACCGTCTCGCCGGATTTCACCCCATCGCCGCCATGCAATTGCACGGCCTTGTCGATGACCTGCTGCGCCTGATCGGTGGCGAACAGCTTGGCCATCGCCGCCTCGCGCGTCACGCGCGGTGCGCCGCTATCCTTGGTCCATGCGGCGCGATAGACCAGCAGCGCAGCGGCATCCACATCCAGCGCCATATCGGCGATATGCCCCTGCACCATCTGCAAATCAAACAGCGGTGCGCCCTGCACCTGACGGGTTGTCGCCCGGTCCAGCGCCTCATCCAGCGCGCGGCGGGCAAAGCCAAGGGCCGCCGCGGCCACGGTAGAGCGGAACACATCCAGCACCGACATCGCAATGCGGAACCCCTGCCCCGGCTGGCCCAGCATCGCACTGGCCGGGATGCGGCAATCGGTAAAGCGAAGGGTGGCCAGCGGGTGGGGGGCTATGGTTTCCAGCCGTTCCACAATCTCAAAGCCAGGCAGACCTGCAGGCAGCACAAACGCCGACAGGCCCTTGGCCCCCGGAGCCTCCCCGGTGCGGGTAAACAGCGTATAGACATCCGCGATGCCGCCGTTGGAAATCCAGGTCTTCTCACCATTCAGGACATAGTCGTCGCCGTCGCGGGTCGCGGTCATGGTGGAATTCGCCACGTCTGAGCCAGAGGCCGGTTCGGTCAGAGCAAAGGCCGAGATCGCCTCACCTGCGCGGGTCTTGGGCAACCAGGCCTGTTTCTGTTCCTCGGTCCCAAACAGGGTAATCGCCCCGGTGCCCAGCCCCTGCATGGCAAAGGCGAAATCGGCCAGACCATCATGGCGGGCCAGCGTCTCGCGGATCAGACAAAGGCTGCGCACGTCAAGCTTTCCGTCCAGCGCGGCAGAATGCGTAGCAAACCCGGCCTCACCCAGCGCGGCCACAAGGGCGCGGCAGGCGGCATCGGTGTCGGAGTGATCAATATCGGCAAGGGCAGTCTCAGCCCACCGGTCAAGGTCATCGGCAAGCGCGCGGTGGTGATCCTCAAAAAACGGCCAATTGAGGAACGTGCGATCAGGCATGGCTTGTGCCCCCCTTGGTTGCGACTGCGCCGGTTGCTGTCCAGCCCCCAGCCGGACTGGGAATAGATGCAGACATCACTTGCACGACCGTCACCTTAATCCCCCTCAAACACCGGTTTTTCTTTGGCCACAAAGGCATGATAGGCGCGGTGGAAATCCTGCCCCTGCATGCAGATCGCCTGCGCCTGCGCCTCGGCCTCGATCGCCTGATCCAGCCCCATGGACCATTCCTGCGCCAGCATCGTCTTGGTCATCATATTGGCAAAGCCCGGCCCCGCCGCGATGCGCCCGGCCATATCACGTGCGGTGTCCAGCAGCGCGTCAGGCTCTACCAAACGGTTGAAAAAGCCCCAGTCATGGGCTTCCTGCCCGGACATCGACCGGCCCAGATACAGCAGTTCCGCCGCGCGGCCCTGCCCGATGATGCGCGGCAGGATCGCACAAGCCCCCATGTCGCAGCCCGCCAGCCCAACACGGTTGAACAGAAACGCGGTCTTGCTGCCCGGCGTGCCGATCCGCAGGTCCGATGACATGGCAATGATCGCCCCGGCCCCGGCGCACACACCGTCCACCGCCGCAATGATCGGCGTGCCGCAATTGATCATCGCCTTGACCAGATCGCCGGTCATCCGGGTGAAGACCAGCAGCTCTTTCATGCTCATCTTGGTCAGCGGGCCGATAATCTCATGCACATCCCCGCCGGAGCTGAAATTGCCGCCAGTCCCGGCAAAGATCACCGCCTTAACGTCATCGGCATAATGCAGATCGCGAAACCAGTCGCGCAGTTCGGCATAGCTGTCGAATGTCAGGGGGTTCTTACGCTCTGGCCGGTTCAGCGACACGGTCGCAATCCCGTTGACAATCTCGCAATTGAAATGTTTCACGTCGCTGCGTATCTTGTCCTGCTCCTGTCCCACTCAAATCTCTCCGCCAGTTACCGCCAGCGCATGGCCGTTGACCATAGACGCACCGGGTGAGGCCAGAAAGCGCACTGCGGCAGACACCTCTGCAGGGTCGATCATCCGTTTCATCGGGTTGTCCGCCACAACCATATCAATTGCCGCCTGCCGATCCATATCAAAGCGTTGCATCAACCCAGTGATCACACCTTCGGACATGGGCGTATCGACAAAGCCGGGGCAAACCGCGTTGCAGGTCACACCCTGCCCCGCCACCTCATGCGCGATAGAACGCACCAGCCCGATCACCCCGTGTTTAGAGGCCGCATAAGCCCCGATATTCGCCCCGCCCTTAAGCCCGGCGGTCGAGGCAACGGCAATCAGCCGCCCACCCGGTCCCATATCCTGCAAGGCCGCGCGAAAGGTCAGAAACACGCCCGTCAGATTAACCGCCAGTGTATCCTGCCACATCTGCAAGCTGGTATCCCTGACCTTTGCCGCCTTGCCAGAGCCAGCATTGGCCACCACCACATCAAAAGGCTGATCGAACAGGGCGGCAACAGCCGTTTCATCCGTCATGTCCGCCGTGCGGCAGGTGATCGCTGTCCCTTGGGCGGTTTCCTGCAACGGTTCCATCCGGCGCCCTGCGACGACCACATCGCAGCCCTCTGCCGCAAAGTCCCGTGCCACCACGCGCCCAATGCCAGACCCGCCACCCGTGACCAGAACCCGCGTCATACACGGATCTCCGCTGCGGCCATCTCCGCCTCCCGGTCGGCCAATCGCCAGGCCTGATCGCGGCCTGCCAGATAGGGCAGCGGCCAGGACGGTTCGGCGCGATCCCCGATCTTCGCCCCCTCATGCAGTGTCCAATAGGGATCGGACAGGTGCGGGCGGCCCACCGCCACAAGATCAGCACGCCCCGCCATCAGGATCGAGTTGGCATGATCCGCCTCGTAGATATTGCCCACCGCCATGGTGGAAATCCCCGCCTCATTGCGGATGCGGTCAGAAAACGGGGTCTGGAACATGCGGCCATAAACTGGTTTGGCATCAATCGTGGTCTGCCCGGCGGACACGTCGATGATATCGGCCCCTGCGGCACGGAAAGCGCGCGCAATCTCAACCGCCTCTTCCGGTGTCACACCATCATCGCCGACCCAGTCATTGGCCGAGATACGAACCGACATCGGCTTGCCCTTAGGCCAGACCGCGCGCATCGCGGCAAACACCTCAAGCGGATAGCGCAGCCGGTTTTCCAGGCTGCCGCCATAAGCATCGCTGCGCTGGTTCGACACCGGCGAGATGAAGGACGAGATCAGATACCCGTGCGCGGCATGCAGTTCGATCATGTCAAACCCTGCACGCTCGGCCATTTCAGCAGCGGCCACAAACTCCGCCTTGATCTGATCCATATCCGCCTGCGTAGCTTCACGCGGTGTTGCGTTGTCCGGCGACCACGGAATGGCAGAGGCCGAGATCAGCTCCCAATTGCCCTCCTCCAGCGGCTGGTCCATGCCTTCCCAGCCGATCCGGGTCGAGCCCTTGCGGCCGGAATGACCAATCTGGCAGCAGATTTTCGCATCAGTCTCATCATGCACGAAATCCGTCAGCCGTTTCCAGGCGGTTTCATGCGCGGGCTTATACAGCCCCGGACATCCCGGCGTGATGCGGCCCGTATCGGACACACACGTCATCTCGGTATAAACCAGCCCGGCGCCACCCTTGGCGCGTTCGCCGTAATGGATCAGGTGCCAGTCCGTCGGCGCGCCATCAACGGCCTTGTATTGCGCCATTGGGGACACGACGATGCGGTTTTTTAGGGCCATATCGCGCAGCTGATAGGGCGCAAACATCGGCGGGCGTACGGGCGCATCGGCAGGCGCGCCAGCACTGTCCTGAAACCATTTTTCCGCCGTTTCAAGCCATTTGGCATCACGCAGACGCAGGTTTTCATGGCTGATCCGCTGCGACCTTGTCAGCAGCGAGTAATTGAACTGCACCGGATCAAGGTCCAGGTACCGCTCCACCTGTTCGAACCATTCCAAAGAGTTGCGGGCTGCCGACTGCAGGCGCAACACCTCTAGCCGCCGCTCCTCCTGATAGCGCTGAAACGCTGCTTCCATATCCGGTTCGGAATGCAGATAGTTCGCCAGCGATATTGCGCTGTCAAAAGCCAGCCGCGTGCCCGAGCCGATGGAAAAATGCCCGGTCGCCGCCGCATCGCCCATCAGCACGATATTGTCGTGATACCAGGTTTCACAAATCACCCTTGGGAACCGCATCCAAACGGCAGAGCCGCGCAGGTGATCAGCATTGGACATCAGATCATGCCCGCCCAGATGATCAGCAAAGATGCTGCGGCAGGTCTCAACGATCTGCTCTTTGGACATATCTTTGAACCCCCAGGCGTCCCAGGTGTCCTGCTGGCATTCGACAATGAAAGTCGCGGTGTTGTCGTCGAACTGGTAGACATGCGCCCACAGCCAGCCATGTTCGGTTTTCTCAAAGATGAAGGTAAAGGCGTCGTCAAACTTCTGATGCGTGCCCAGCCAGATGAACTGGCATTCGCGCACGTCGATGTCGGGCCGGAACTGCTCCTCATAAGCATTGCGCGTGCTGGAGTTGATGCCGTCGCAAGCCACAACCAAATCGTAGTCATCCTTAAAGTCAGCAGCGCTTTCGAACTCTGCCTCAAAGCGCATCTCGATACCCAGTTCGCGCGCACGCTCCTGCAGCAGAACAAGCATCTTCTTGCGCCCGATCCCGGCAAAGCCATGCCCGCCCGAGACGGTGCGAACCCCGTCATGGATCACCGCGATATCATCCCAATAGGCAAAGTTTTCGCGGATCGCGCGGGCGCTTTGCGGATCGTTCTGTTCAAGATTATCAAGCGCATCGTCGGACAGAACCACGCCCCAGCCAAAGGTGTCATTGGCCCGGTTGCGCTCAAGCACCACGACCTCATGCGCGGGATCGCGCAGCTTCATGGAAATCGCGAAATACAGGCCCGCTGGACCGCCACCAAGACATGCAATACGCAATTCAATCCTCCCCTTCGACTTCCGCGTCGTTTGAGCTAAGGGTAACCGAGCGGGCAATTTACTTCAAGCTTGAAATAATTGACTCTCGACTCTAAAGCCGTCAAAATTAGATCAAATCATCAAAGAGGGATTCACAATGGGCCAGAGCGAAGCGTCCGAGCATCATCAGGCAACACCAGAAAGCGCCCGGGCCAAACCCGCCGCCCTGGTCTGGGACGATCCGTTTCTGATGGACGGCCTGCTGACCGACGAAGAACGCATGGTCCGCGACAGCGCCCATAGCTACTGTCAGGGCAAGCTGGCCCCGCGCGTGGTGGATGCCAACCGCCACGAGGTCTTTCACCGCGAGATCATGTCCGAAATGGGCGAGCTAGGCCTTCTGGGCATGACCATCCCCGAGGATTACGGCTGCGTCGGGGCCAATTACGTCGCATACGGTCTGGTCGCGCGTGAGGTGGAGCGGATCGACAGTGGCTACCGCTCTGCCATGTCGGTGCAAAGCTCTTTGGTGATGCACCCGATCTTTGCCTATGGCTCCGAAGATCAACGGCGAAAATATCTGCCGAAACTGGCAACCGGCGAATGGGTCGGCTGCTTTGGCCTGACGGAACCGGATCACGGCTCTGACCCGGGCTCCATGGTCACGCGCGCAAAGCAGGTCGATGGGGGCTATCAGATTTCGGGTGCCAAAAACTGGATCACCAACAGCCCCATCGCAGATGTGTTCGTCGTCTGGGCCAAATCCGACGCGCATGGCGGCAAGATCCGGGGATTCGTTCTGGAAAAAGACATGCAAGGGCTGAGCGCGCCGAAGATTGAGGGCAAATTCTCGCTTCGTGCGTCGATCACCGGCATGATCCATATGGACGAGGTCTTTGTGCCCGAGGAAAACCTGCTGCCGAATGCCGAAGGGCTGGCCGGGCCATTCGGGTGCCTCAACCGCGCCCGGTATGGCATAAGCTGGGGCGCTATGGGTGCGGCGGAGGCCTGCTGGCATGCCGCACGCGACTACACGATGGAGCGCAAACAATTCGGCAAGCCACTGGCTGCGACCCAGCTGATCCAGAAAAAGCTGGCCGATATGCAGACCGAAATTTCCCTTGGCCTTCTGGGCGCGTTGCGGCTGGGTCGGATGATGGACGAGCATACCAACTCGGCCGAGTTGATCAGCCTGATGAAGCGCAACAATTGCGGCAAGGCATTGGCGATTGCGCGCGAAGCCCGCGATATGCACGGTGGCAATGGCGTATCGGATGAATACTGCGTCATCCGCCACGTCATGAACCTTGAGGCCGTCAACACCTATGAGGGCACGCATGACGTTCACGCGCTGATCCTTGGCCGGGGCCAGACCGGGCTGCAGGCGTTTCAGTGACGGATCTGACCGGCATCGACTGGGAAGATGCCTTTGCCAATGCGACCTATATCCCCGATGGCATGCGCTATCCGGAGATATGGGCCGCGCGCGCGGCAGAGTTTCGCGCCGCAACGCCCGGGGAGTTGGATATCCCCTATGGTGATCATCCGCGCGAACGGTTCGACCTTTTTCGACCCGAAGGAACCCCGCGCGGCCTTGCCGTCATCGTACATGGCGGGTTCTGGTTGAATTTCGACAAGTCCAGCTGGTCCGATCTTGCGGCGGCCGCAATCGCCCACGGGTGGACCGTCGCCATGCCCAGCTATGTTCTGGCACCCGAGGCGACGATACCCGAAATGACGGGCCAGATCGGGCAAGCCGTGACCGCCGCAGCGGAACAAATACCCGGTCCGATTCACCTTGCAGGTCATTCCGCAGGCGGGCATCTTGTGACCCGGATGGTCTGCGATGATACCCCTTTGAGCGATACACTGGCCGGGCGCATCGAACGCGTCGTTTCGATCAGTGGCGTGCATGACCTGCGCCCTCTGCAGCTGCATTCGATGAATGAGGGGCTGCGGCTGACCCCTGACACCGCCGCTGCCGAAAGCCCAGCACTGCAAACTCCGCGCTCGGAAACAGACCTTGTTATATGGGTCGGCGCCCGCGAACGGCCTGAATTCCTGCGCCAATCCGCCCTGCTGGCCGAAGCCTGGGGCGGCAAAGGCGTGAACACTGAAATCGTAGCAGATCCGGGACGGCATCATTTCGACGTTATCGACGGCCTGAAAGATCCCGCGCATCCTCTGGCGCAGGCTTTTACCGGCTGCTGAGGCACGGCCCTAGACTCCGCATCAATAGGCTTGACAAAATTACTTTAAGTTTGAAGTAAATTTCATAATATGGTAGCCAAGACGCAAAGGCGTGCGACTAGACACGCGACAAAGGGATCGGAAAACTGAAACAGCGCCATGATACGCCCCCAGATGAAATGCCGCTGGACCGATGTCGTCTGCGCACCTGGCTGCGCTTGCTAAGAATGACGCGTCGGTCGGAAAACCATCTGCGGGAATTTCTGCGCATCAATTTCGACACCACCCTGCCCCGCTTCGATGTTGCCGCCGCCCTTTACCGGCAGGAAGGCCCGGTGAAGATGAGCGAGCTGAGCCAGATGCTTCTGGTGTCCAACGGCAATACCACCGCCATCGTCGACCGGCTTGAAAAGGAAGGTCAAGTCAAGCGTACCGTCAGCAAATCCGACCGCCGGGTCTTTCTGGTGGAACTAACGCAAACCGGCAAAGACTGGTTCAAAACCATGGCCACCGCGCATGAGCGCGAGGTCGGCCTGCTCTTTTCCGGGCTTGGGCATCAGGAACTGGACCAGATCAGAGAGATCATAAGACTGGCCGAGAGCAAAATGGAAAACCAGCTTGCAGGAGCCTAAACAATAAATGCCGCAACGACGGCATGTTCAAACGCGGTCCTTGAAGGCCGTGATGTACAACGGGAGAGAGACATGAAACTCAAATCACTCATGCTGTGTGCCGCGCTGACAGCGGTGGCCGGACTGGCGCAGGCCGAGGGGGTCAAGGTTGGCATGATCACCACGCTGTCGGGCGGTGGCGCCGGGCTTGGCATCGATGTGCGCGACGGCTTTATGCTGGCGGTGGAACAGTCGGGGCGTGACGATATCGAAGTGGTGATCGAGGATGATCAGCGCAAACCCGATATCGCGGTGCAGCTGGCCGACAAGATGATCCAGTCGGAAAAGGTCGATGTGCTGACCGGGATCATCTGGTCCAATCTGGCCATGGCCGTGGTGCCGGGGGCCGTTGCGCAGGACAAGATTTACCTGTCTCCCAATGCTGGGCCGTCGCCGCTGGCGGGCAAGGGCTGCCACAAGAACTATTTCAATGTGGCCTGGCAGAATGACAACCTGCACGAAGCCGCAGGGGCCTATGCCAATGATGCCGGGCTTAAGAACGCCTTCATCCTTGCCCCGAACTATCCTGCAGGTCAGGACGCGCTGACCGGGTTCAAACGCTTTTACAAAGGCGAGCTGGCCGGTGAGCTTTACACAAAACTCGGTCAGACCGATTATGCAGCAGAGATCGCGCAGATCCGCGCCTCGGATGCGGATAGTGTCTATTTCTTCCTGCCTGGCGGTATGGGGATTTCCTTCCTGAAGCAATATGCCGATAGCGGCGTTGACCTGCCCGTAGTCGGCCCGGCATTTTCCTTTGATCAAGGCATTCTGCAGGCTGTCGGCGCAGCGGCTCTGGGCATCAAGAACACCTCTCAGTGGTCCAAGGATCTGGATAACGAGGCCAACAAAGCCTTCGTTGCCAGCTTTCAGGAAAAATACGGACGTCTGCCATCGCTTTATGCCTCGCAGGGGTTCGACACGGCCCTTCTGCTGATCTCGGCTATGGAAAAGGCGGATGTGGCCGATCAGGATGCGTTCCGCGCAGCGCTTGAGGCCGCTGACTTTGCCTCCACCCGCGGCGGCTTCAAGTTCGGCCCGAACCACCATCCGGTTCAAGATATCTATGTGCGCGAGGTGATCCAGGAAGGTGACGTGTTCACCAACAAGATCATCGCCACCGGTCTTGAGGATCACGCCGACGCCTATGCGGCTGAGTGCAAGATGTAAGATTTTCTGGCCGCCCCGGGTCTGCCGGGGCGGCGCAGATAACACTGGGTTCACCGGATGTCCCTTGCCCTTTTTGTTGAGCAGGCGCTGAACGGCCTGCAGCTTGGCGTGATGCTGTTCCTGATGGCCGCAGGTCTGACGCTGATTTTCGGTGTCATGGGGCTGATCAACCTGGCTCACGGTTCGCTTTATATGGTTGGGGCCTTTGCCGCAGCGGCTGTGGCGAAGGCCACCGGCTCATTTTCGCTGGCCCTTGCTGCCAGTCTGGCCGCAGCTGCGATAGCAGGCGTTTTGATTGAGGTCACGGTGATCCGCAGGCTCTATAACCGGGACCACCTGGATCAGGTTTTGGCCACCTTTGCCCTGATCCTGATCTTTTCCGAGGCGACCCGCTGGGCATTCGGCTCGTTCCCCCTTTACCTCGACAAACCTGCCATGCTGTCGGGCACGGTCTCCCTGCCGTTGAGGATCGAATATTCGCTGTACCGGCTCACGCTGATCGTCGCCGGTCTGCTGGTCGCAGGCGGGTTGTTCGCAATGATTGCTTATACCCGCATCGGCATCCGTATCCGCGCGGGTGAGAATGACCGGGAAATGATCGCAGCGCTCGGCGTCAACATCGCCCAGCTTTACACGATGGTCTTTGCCCTGGGCGCAGCGCTGGCTGGGCTGGCCGGGGCGCTGATCGGGGCCATTCAATCCGTGCAGGTCGGCATGGGCGAACCAGTTCTGATCCTAGCCTTTGTCGTCATTGTTATCGGGGGCATCGGCTCCATCAAGGGGGCCTTTATCGGGGCCATTCTGGTCGGCCTGACCGACACGCTGGGCCGGTTCCTGCTGCCGCAGCTTTTCGCAACTTTCATGGAGCCGTCGGCGGCAACATCTGTCGGATCGTCGTTGTCCTCCATGTCGATTTACGTCCTGATGGCGCTGGTTCTGCTGTTCCGCCCCAAGGGCCTGTTCGGAGGCGCATGAGGTGACCCGCGAAACCATACTGAATACGGCTCTGCTGCTGGTCCTGCTGGTGTTTCCACTGCTGGCCTGGATCTGGGACGAGCCGTTTCTGATCACCCTGACCACCCGCGCCGTCATTCTGGCGATTGCCGGTGTCGGGCTGAACTTTGCCCTGGGCTTTGGCGGTCTGGTCAGCCTGGGCCATGCCGCGTTTTTCGGGCTGGGCGGCTATGCCATGGGCGTTCTGGCCTATCACGCGCAAAGTTACACGCCACTGATGGAATGGCCGTTTGTTATCGAAGGCACGAAATCCATGCCGGTGATCTGGCTGGTGGCCATTGTGGTCAGCGCCTTTGCTGCCCTGATCATCGGAGCATTATCTGTGCGCATCACCGGGGCCTATTTCATCATGATCACGCTGGCCTTTGGTCAGATGTTCTTTTACTTCGCCATCTCCTGGCCCGCCTATGGCGGCGAGGACGGCCTGTCGATCTATGTCAGGAACGAGTTTCCGGGCCTCAACACCATGGACCCGATCCAGTTCTTTGCCATCTGCTATGTGCTGCTGCTTCTGGTCCTGCTGTTTGTCGCCCGCGCCGCCCGATCCTCGTTCGGGCTGATGCTGCGCGCGGCAATGCAAAACGAATCGAGGGTTCTGGCCGTTGGTCAGGTGCCCTATCGCCTGTACCTAATGGCCTTTACCATTTCCGGGGCCATCACCGGACTGGCCGGGGCGCTGTCAGCCGATCTCAACCGTTTCGTCAGCCCTTCGATGCTTAGCTGGCAAATGTCGGGTGAGATCATGATCTTCGTCATCCTTGGCGGAGTTGGCCGTGTCTTTGGCCCGGTTGCCGGGGCTGCGTTCTTTATCCTGCTGGAACACCTTCTGGGCGGGTTGTCCGATTTCTGGCACATCTATCTTGGCGCAATTCTTTTGGGCGTGGTTTTGTTTGCCCGTGGCGGGCTGTACGGCCTGCTTGCCGGACAGGAGCGTGCGCATGACTGAGCCGATCCTCGACATTCATGGCATCAGCAAAAGCTTTGGCGGGCTGCAGGCCAGCAAGGACATCACGCTGACCCTGCGTCCGGGCGAAATCCACGCCCTGATCGGACCGAACGGGGCCGGGAAATCAACTCTGATCAAGCAAATAGTCGGGGAGTTGCGCCCCGATGCCGGCACGGTTCGTTTCGACGGGCGCGATGTCACTACCCTGCCGACCGCTGCCCGCGTGCGCATGGGCATGGGGCGGACCTTTCAAATCTCGGCCCTGCCGATGGACTACACGGTTCTGCAAAACACCGTACTGGGCGCGTTGGGTCATAGTGGCAAGGTGTTCCGGCTGCTGGACAGGCCCATGCGAAACCAATCGCTTGTCACAGCGGCAGAAGATGCCTTGCAACAGGTCGGGCTGGAGGAATTCCGAAACTTCCGCACCGCAGAATTGTCCCATGGCCAACGCCGCCAGTTGGAGGTCGTCGTGGCCCTAACCTTGCAGCCCAAAGCCTTCCTGATGGATGAACCCATGGCTGGCTTGGGGGCCGAAGGCTCGCAACGGCTGATCGGGTTCCTGGACGATCTGCGCCACCGCGCCCCGATCCTTTTGGTGGAACATGACATGGATGCTGTTTTTGCCCTAGCCGACCGGATCAGCGTCTTGGTCTATGGCACGGTGATCGCGACCGGCACCGTTGACGAAATTCGCGCCAACCCCGAGGTCCGCAGCGCCTATCTGGGCGAGGAGGACCCGGCATGAGCCTTTTGCGTCTGGAGCATATTTCGGCCTTTTACGGACCCTCGCAAGCCCTGTTCGACGTCCATCTGACGCTGAACAGCGGCGAAGTCATGGCGCTGATGGGCCGCAACGGCATGGGCAAAACCACCACCGTCAAAGTGATCTGCCGCATGTTGCAACATCGCGGCGGCTCTATCCTGTTTGACGGTCAGGACCTTGCACCGCTGCCGTCCTACAAGGCTGCACAGGCCGGGATAGGGCTGGTGCCCGAGGGGCGGCGCTGCTTTACCAATCTGACCGTCCACGAAAACCTGATCGCCGCCGCGCGGCTCGGTGCCTGGGACTTCGCCGCCGTCACCCGCCTGTTCCCAAGGCTGGCAGAGCGGCGTAACCAACTGGCCGGTTCCCTGTCAGGGGGAGAGCAGCAAATGCTGGCCATCGGGCGTGCCCTGATGACCAACCCGCGCCTCCTGATTCTTGACGAGGCGACCGAGGGGCTTGCCCCAGTGGTGCGGCAGGAAATCTGGGCCGCGATTGCAGAGCTGAAAACCTCTGCCGGGCTGGCCATTCTAGTGGTCGACAAATCCTTGCGTGAACTCGGCACAGTGGCCGACCGGGCGGTGATCCTTGAAAAGGGGCAATCGGTCTGGGCCGGCCCATTCGGCGACCTGACACCCGCGATCACTGACCAGTATCTGGGCATATAATCCCCGGCGCCCCCCGCCATGTCACCTTATCCGGCAAAGCCCCCTTGCACCCACGCGGGCTTTCCTCCAAAAGATCGGTCGGACCAGCAAAGGACTAAGGCCATGGACGGTACTGTCGATCTGCCCAGTGAACCCACCGTAGACATCAATGTGCGCGAGACATTCGGCATTGATCTGGACATGACAGTCAAAGGGTTTGCTGAAGCCACAGATCGCGTGCCGGAACGCGACAGCGCCTATCGCTTTGACCACGACACGACGCTGGCGATCCTGGCCGGGTTTGCCCATAACCGCCGGGTGATGATCCAGGGCTATCACGGCACCGGGAAATCCACCCATATCGAACAGGTTGCCAGCCGCCTGAACTGGCCCTGTGTGCGGGTCAACCTCGACAGCCATATCAGTCGGATCGATCTGATCGGCAAGGATGCGATCAAGCTGCGCGACGGCGTGCAGGTGACCGAGTTTCAGGAAGGCATCCTGCCCTGGGCCCTGCGCAATCCCGTGGCGATTGTCTTTGACGAATACGACGCAGGCCGCCCCGATGTGATGTTTGTGATCCAGCGCGTGCTGGAGCGCGACGGCAAACTGACCCTTCTGGATCAGAACCAGGTGATCCACCCGCATCCCTATTTCCGCCTGTTCGCCACCGCCAACACCGTTGGCCTCGGCGATACCACTGGGCTTTACCACGGCACCCAGCAGATCAACCAGGGCCAGATGGACCGCTGGTCGCTGGTGGCAACGCTGAATTACCTTGAGCATGACGCCGAGGTTGATATCGCGCTGTCCAAGAACCCGCATTACGCCTCGGACGAGGGCCGCAAGACGCTCAGCCGCATGGTCACCGTCGCCGATCTGTCGCGTACCGCCTTCATGAATGGCGATGTCTCAACCGTGATGAGCCCACGGACCGTGATTGCCTGGGCTGAAAACGCCCAGATCTTCGGCGATGTCGGCTTTGCCTTCCGCTTGAGCTTCCTCAACAAATGCGACGAGTTGGAGCGCCAAACAGTGGCAGAATTCTACCAGCGCTGCTTTGACGAAGAACTGCCGGAAAGTGCCGCCAGCATCAGCCTTGGCTGATGGCGCTGCCGCCAGACATCTTTCCAGCCGACCCGGATCAGGCCGCACTTGATAGGGCTTCCGACCTGATCAAAACGCTTGAGCATGCGTGCGACGAAGGTGACTTCTCGTCTCCTGCACTGCAGGAGCTGCGTGATCTGACAGCAAACCCGCGGCTTACCGTCGAGCAATATCATGAGGTTTCTGGTCTAACGGATATGGCGATGCGGCCTTGCTGGCCTTCTGTCCTGAGCCAAGAAAGATTGAAGGCCTCAGCTTCGACGATTTCGAAGAACTATGCGCGCACATGATGGACAATCTTCTGAATGGCCGGTTTGACTATTGGTTCCGCCTATTTCGGCGCAACGCCAAACTTTCCAGCGCGGGTGATCTGGTTTTCTACCCGCCACAAGCATGGATTGACCGTTTGATCGACGCAGGAGAGGTTGCGCCAGACACCACGCCAACAAACTTTGAACCAACACCGCAACAGATCGCCGCAGAAGCCTGGCGGTCAGACGCTATTCAGCTTTAGATCAAACGGGTTATAAGCCAGTTAAAACAGGCCACAACGACGCGACAAGCAGTCCGGCCATGGTCCAGTTGAACAGCCGCAAACGCTCTGGGCTGGTCAGCACCCGTTTCGCCTCCCGCCCCAGTGTTGTCCATAAGGTGATGCTGGGCAGGTTCACTGCCCCAAACACAGCGGCAACGATCAGCACTGACTGCCAGCTTTGCTCTGCAGCATAGGCCGTGATCGCCCCGATCGCCATCGCCCAAGCTTTGGGATTGACCCATTGGAACGCCGCCGCCTGAAGGAATGTTAGGGGATGTCCCGTTGCAGCGCCCTCTTCGATTGGTGCGGCGGTCGCAATTTTGAATGCCAGATACAAAAGAAAGGCCACACTCAGGACTTTCAGGATGACGTAGCTTACCGGAAAGATATCAAATATACGGCCCAACCCCAACCCGATCAGCGCCACCATGCCGACAAAGCCAATCGAAATACCCAGCATATGCGGGATCGAGCGGCGAAACCCGAAATTTGCGCCAGAGGCCATCAACATCAGATTGTTCGGCCCCGGGGTGACAGAGGTGACGAAGGCAAAGGCGATAAGGGCGGTCAACAGATCATAGGTCATAAGGCGTAGATTAGTGTTGATTGCAGAGCAATGTCCTTGCAATCTGTGTGCATATAGCGAAAAATTCACACGATATGATTGCAACAGACCAAATTGACGACCGAATATTGCAAACCCTCTCAACCGAGGGACGGATCAGCAATACCGCCTTAGCCGACCGTGTCGGCCTATCGCCATCCGCCTGCCTGCGCCGCGTGCAGGAGCTTGAGCGCTGCGGCATCATTACCGGCTATCGCGCCGTACTTGACCCAATCAAACGCGGTATCGGCTTCACCGCCTATATATGCGTTGGCCTTTCGGTGCATACGAAAGAAGCGCAGGAGGCGTTTGAACGCTCCATCTCGCGCTCACCCGAGGTGACGGAGTGTCACAACATCACCGGCAGCATCGAATATCTGCTGCGGGTAGAGGCCGCCGACCTTGCCGCCTACAAGCATTTTCACACCGAGGTTCTGGGCACCCTTCCCCAGGTAAATTCGATCATAACCTATGTGGTCATGGGCTCGCCCAAAGATATGCGCGCCTGAGGACGTGACCGGGCTTGCCGCCGGTCGTCTTTGAAGGAGGCGCACCACCTACAAGATGGTCTGTGGCTAGTCCGCCAGCTGCGCCGCCATCCAATTCCGCCAGTCCCGCTGCACACCCACCAGCCCCATGGATCGGGCGATCAGATAAGCACCTGTCCGACTGACCTGACGCACCATCAGACGCCCATATAGACCATCTGTTCTGCCACCGGTGGGACGGGCAATTTCAAACCGGGCGCTGGCCATATCCATAAGCGCCTGCCGGTAGCTTTGTAATGTAACCAGATAGGTTTCGGCCCGTGTCCAGCCATCACTGCCCGTTCGTGACGTGTGATAAAGGTCAAGAGCTGCCGCACAGTCTTTTGCCAGGGCCACCCGAAATGTTTCCTCTTTCAGGGTATGCAGGTCATTGAATGCAACATTCGTAAAGTAATCGCAGGTCTTCTGAAAATCACGGGCAGCTGCAGGCCCTGCAAAACCGACAACCAGAGACACCAACAGAACAACAAAACGCATTTGATACTCCTTTCCCGGTCTAGGGTATCATAAAAGTGTCACTAAAATGTTATCTTCTGCCAGATATCCGCAAAGCCTGTAATCGCAGTGCCGCATTGCGCCCCCCGGCCCGACGGCGTATTCAGGGGGCCGGGCATCCCGACAGCGCAAGGACACCGCCGTTTCATGACCAAAAGCGACAACCCGGCCGACCCGTTCAAAAAGGCGCTGTCCGAAGCGACTCGCGCCATTGCCAATGATGCCGAGCTTGAGGTCAGCTATTCGGTTGACCCGCCCTCGCTGACCAATGCTGCCGCGCGCCTGCCTCAGGTCACACGGCGCATGACACGGGACGAGGTACTGCAGGCCCGCGGCACCGCAGATGCCTATGCCCTGCGCCATCGTTTCCATAACCCCGCAACCCACACCCGTTATGCCCCGCAGGGCGAGCTTGCGGCCGAAATCTACGAAGCCATGGAAACCGCCCGTTGCGAGGCATTGGGTGCCCGTGTCATGCCGGGAACGGCGGGCAATATCGACGCCAAGATCGCGGAAGAAGCAAAGCGACTGGGCTTTGGCCAAATATCCGAGCAATCCTCGGCCCCGCTGGCTGCCGCCGCTGGCTATCTCGTGCGCCATCTGGCCACCGGTCGCGACCTGCCACCCGATGCCGCCAATGTCATGAACCTCTGGCGCGATCACTTTCAGGCGCAGGCGGGCGAAGAATTCGATAATGTCGACCACCTGCTCGACGATCAGGCGGCGTTTTCGCGTCTGGCTCGCCGGGTCATCTCTGACCTCGGCTATGGCGATCAGTTGGGCGATGACCCGGACGAAAGCCAGGATCAGGAAGATGAAACCGCCGAAGAGGACAGCACCGAAGACAGCGCTGACGATACCGGTGGTGAAGATCAGGACAGTTCCGACGACGCCCAGACCGACGATCAGCAGGAAACTTCCGACCAATCCGAAGCGATGGAGGCCAGCGTCGAAGTCGACGAAAACGCCGATGCCGAAATGGTTGAGGATATGGATGCGGAGGACGGCGAACCACCCCAAGACAGGCCAGAGGTGCCGATCTCGGATGCCGATCCGGAATATCGCGTCTACAGCACCCGCTTTGACGAGATCATCCCTGCCGAGGAGTTGGCCGATCCGCTGGAGCTGGAGCGCCTGCGCGCCTATCTCGACCAGCAGCTTGAGCCGCTGAAAGGCGCTGTCTCGCGCTTGGCCAACCGCCTGCAACGGCGTCTGCAGGCGCAGCAAAACCGGTCCTGGGAGTTCGATCTGGAGGAAGGCACGCTGGATGCCGGACGCCTGGCCCGGGTTGTCGTCAGCCCAACCACCCCGCTGTCCTTCAAGCAGGAAAAGGATACAGAGTTCCGCGACACCGTCGTCACCCTGCTGCTGGACAATTCCGGCTCTATGCGCGGACGCCCGATCTCGATCGCATCAATCTGCGCCGACGTTCTGGCCCGCACGCTGGAACGCTGCCAGGTCAAATGCGAAATCCTGGGCTTCACCACCCGCGCATGGAAGGGTGGCCAGACGCGCGAGGCCTGGCTGGCCGAAGGCCGCCCCGCAAGCCCTGGCCGCCTGAACGATCTGCGCCATATCATCTATAAGGCCGCCGACATGCCATGGCGCCGCGCCCGCCCCAATCTGGGCCTGATGATGAAAGAGGGCATTCTGAAGGAAAACATTGATGGCGAGGCGCTGGAATGGGCCCACCGCCGCCTGACCTCCCGGCCCGAGGCACGCCGCATCCTTATGGTAATCTCAGACGGCGCGCCGGTGGACGATTCCACGCTGGCTGTGAACTCCGCCAGCTATCTCGACAAACACCTGCGCGACGTCATCGCCATGATCGAACGCCGCCGCGCGGTGGAACTGATCGCCATCGGCATCGGTCACGATGTGAACAAATGGTACGCCCGCGCCGTCACCATCACCGATATCGAGCAACTGGCCGGTGCCATGACCGAACAACTCGCCGCCCTGTTCGAAGACACCACAACCGGCTGCGCAGGGCGAGTTAAAGCGGGGCAGGAATGGTACTGGTTGTTCTTACCAACCCCAACGCCTTGATCCCCTGATTGAAGCGACATTTTCTGTCATCGAGAGACATATCAGGGTCGTGTCAGCAACCAACACGCAGGTAATTCGGGCAGCACAATCCTGCGGGACTTGTCACCAAGGCTCCATACATGCACGCCGTGGTTAGATAGCATCATTGACAAGCTTGAATGGAAAGTTAGAAATCACGAAAATGTGAGCGCTAACATCATCGGAGATCATCGTGCAATTTAAAGCGTTTCGAGTTTACCTTGAGACATCACATAAAATCGAAACGCGTACACCATATAGGCTTATCACTGCGTTTCAGGATAATCTTTTGTCTCAGGTTTATCCCGAAACGCTTTAAGCCCCTGCTTTCGCTGCATATTGGTTCACTTTCTGGCTGTTGAATGGTCTGGATAAATTCTTCTACGGCTCTGATCTGGGCCTGTTTCGATGGGCCGGCAAAGACCGGAATGAACAGTTTGACCGGTACTTTAGCAATATCGGCATGCCTGATGCCCCGATTGACGGGCTGCTGGCTTTCGCCGGAATTGTAGAGTTGCTCGTTGCCGTGCCCTTCCTGATCTGCGGCCCGCTGCTGCTCTCTGCTCATCCCGACCGGTGGTTGAGAGGGGCGAATATCATGCATAAGGGGCTTATCGCCGCATTCGTGGTTTTCCTTGGATTCATTATTATGGACGTCATCGCAGGTGACCGCGCAGAGCTTCTGGAGCATTCGCTTTACCTTGGGGTGATTGCCGGCTCTTATGCCGTTACCGACCTAGATCATCTTCTTGTTGTTAAGCGCCGGGCACCACAACCAAGCTAAGGATTGCCAGTTATCATACTGATAGCATCCTGGCGTGTGGCCTCGATGCTATCAGTACCTTCCACGAAACCGAGCCTGAGCGATGGCAAGGCCCGTAAGGATCAGCGCAAGCGCGCCAAAGAAAGCCTGAGGTAAGGTTTCGTCCAGAAATATAAAGCCCAGCAGGACAGCCCAAACCGGCACCTGATAATTCACCATCGACAGAAAGCTGGGGCCAGCAGTTTTGATTACATAGACAAGCAACAGGGTTGCAGCTGCAGTCGGCAAAAGCGCCAAGTACAGCACGCCCAGCCAGGGGGCGGCACCTGTCGAAGTAGGAATCCCCTCTGTCATCCAGGCAAATGGCACCAGCGTCACAGTGGCAAGCAGCAAGGCCGCTGCACTGAACGTCATGGAATGGGCGGGCGGCGCACGGCGGGTAATAATGGAGCCGGTGGCGTAGCAAAGGGTGGAGGCGATGCAGGCCAGTCTTGCCAGCCCCACCAGATCGCCCTGCCCTGCCTTCAGGATGCTGTCAGGCCCGATCAGCACCACAACACCGGCAAACCCGATGACAAAGCCCAGCGCCTTGCGTTTGGTCAGCACCTCACCCGGGACAAAGACATGCGCCAGCGGCAGAACCAAAAGGGGCACAATCGCCATCGTGATCCCGGCGAAACCTGCCGTCACCTCGGTCTGCCCCCAGGACAACAGCGTGAAGGGGATAGCGTTGGAAAACAGGGCCATACCCAGACAATGCAACCACAGACGACGGCCCTCTTTCGTGCGATGATCCGGCAGGCCATGGCCCATCGCGTAGCTGGCGATGGTGATGATCACCGCAGCCAGCGAGATACGGATCGCGGCAATCCAGGCGGGGGTAAACCCCTCCAGCGCGACCTCTACAGCCAGAAAAGACCCGCCCCAGATCAGGCCGAGAAAGGTCAGAAGCATCCAGCTAAGTAAGGTTGGTTTGGGCATAACCACCGTCCTATCGCAGCGGGCGGGAAATGAAACATCAAAATTGGTGATGGGCGGAACACGGGTTTCCGATGGGAAATCGAATATGCGCGATTTACGCAATTTTGCAGCTTGGCGACGTGGTCGCAATCGCCTAACTGATCCGTGGGCACGTCGCCGGGTTAAGGGCGAGCGGTGGCGCGCTCAGGAATTTCGCCCTGACGTCGGAGCCGTCCATGAGCCTCCCTACCCCGCCGCAGGTCAAGCCTGCGCGCCCCGAATTTTCGTCTGGTCCCTGCCCCAAACGCCCCGGCTGGAACGCCGCCGCGATTGCCGAGATTGCCTTTCTGGGCCGCTCGCATCGGGCGGCCGCGCCAAAGGCACAGCTAAAGGATGCTATCGACCGCATGGCGCGCATCCTGAATGTGCCCGATGGCTACAAGGTCGGTATCGTTCCGGCCTCGGATACCGGTGCCTTTGAAATGGCAATGTGGTCCATGCTGGGCGCCCGCCCGGTGGATATGCTGGTCTGGGAGAGCTTTGGCGCTGGCTGGGCCAGCGATGTCACCAAGCAGTTGAAGCTTGATGATGCGCGGGTGCTGGAAGCGCCTTATGGCGCATTGCCCGATCTAACGACCATACGCCCCGATGCGGATATCTGTTTCACCTGGAACGGCACGACATCCGGCGTGCGGGTAGCCGATGCGGACTGGATCCCGGCAGATCGCACTGGTCTGACCTTTTGCGATGCAACCTCCGCCGCTTTCGCGCAAGATCTTGACTGGGACAAGCTCGATGTCACCACGTTCTCCTGGCAAAAAGCGATGGGGGGGGAGGCTGCGCATGGCGTGCTGATCCTTAGCCCGCGCGCGGTGGAGCGGCTGGAAAGCTACACGCCAGACCACCCCTTGCCGAAGATTTTCCGCCTGACAAAGGGCGGTAAGCTGATTGAGGGGATTTTTGAGGGGGCAACAATCAACACCCCGTCTATGCTGGCGGTGGCCGATGCCATTGACGCGCTGGATTGGCTGGAAGAAATCGGCGGGCTGGATGCCTCTATGGCGCGGGCTGATGCCAATTTCACGGCCCTACAGGATTGGGTTGATCAAACCGATTGGGTGGAAAACCTGACCGCCGATCCGGCCCTTCGGTCGAACACCTCCGTCTGTCTGAAAGTCACCGATCCGGCGATCGCGACCCTGGACGATGCAGCCCAGCGCGCCTTTACCAAGGCGATGGTGAAACGGCTGGAGGCCGAGGCCGCCGCCTATGACATCAACGGCTATCGCGATGCCCCGGCAGGCCTGCGCATCTGGTGCGGGGCGACGGTGGATACAAGCGATATCAAGGCGCTGACACCCTGGCTCGATTGGGCTTTTGCCGCGACCAAGGCCGATCTCTGACAACATAGCGCCCCTTTTCCGTAACGGGAAAGGGCGTGCGCTGCATATAATTCCAAAGGATCACAAGTATGCCCAAGGTACTGATTTCTGATAAACTGTCCGACGCCGCTGTGCAGATTTTCCGCGACAAAGGGGTGGAGGTCGATTTCCAGCCTGATCTTGGCAAGGACCCTGGAAAACTGGTCGAGGTGATCGGTCAATATGATGGTCTGGCCATTCGGTCGGCGACCAAGGTCACCGCTGATCTGATCGCCAAGGCTGCCAACCTGAAAGTTGTGGGCCGGGCCGGGATCGGGGTGGATAATGTCGATATCCCCGCTGCTTCAGCCAAAGGGGTTGTGGTGATGAACACGCCGTTTGGGAACTCTATCACCACTGCCGAACATGCGATTGCGATGATGTTTGCCTGTGCGCGGCAGATCCCTGCTGCCGATGCCTCGACCCGCGCGGGCAAATGGGAAAAGTCGAAGTTTATGGGCTCCGAGATCACAGGCAAGACGCTGGGTTTGATCGGGGCAGGCAATATAGGTTCGGTCGTGGCGGCACGGGCTATTGGCCTGAAGATGAAGGTGATCGCCTATGATCCGTTCCTGTCGGCGGAAAAGGCCGTCGATTTGGGCATCGAAAAGATCGAAGAATTGGACGATCTGCTGGCGCGCGCCGATTTCATCACCCTGCATCTGCCCAAAACCGAAAAAACCGCCAATCTGCTGAGCGCGGAGAAGATCGCCAAGATCAAACCCGGCGCGCGGCTGATCAACTGCGCCCGTGGCGGTCTGGTGGACGAGGCTGCTGTGGCAGAAGCGCTGACATCCGGACAACTGGCTGCCGCCGCTTTTGATGTCTTTGCTGAGGAACCGGCGACGGATAACCCGCTGTTTGGCGCACCGAATGTCGTCTGCACCCCGCATCTGGGTGCTGCAACCAGCGAGGCGCAGGAAAACGTTGCTTTGCAGGTGGCGGAACAGATGTCGGCCTATTTGATGGATGGGGCGATCTCGAATGCGCTTAACGCGCCATCGGTCACTGCCGGGGAAGCCCCGGTGCTGAAGCCTTGGATTGAGCTTTGCGAGCTTTTGGGCGGGTTTGCCGGGCAGGTCACCGAAAGCCCGATCAAGGAGATCGAGATCGAATATGTCGGTCAGGTTGGCGACTTGAACCTGAAGCCACTGACCTCGGCCATCACAGCCAGCCTGCTGCGGCCTTTGGTGGGTGAGGGCAGCGTCAACATGGTCTCGGCCCCGGTTGTGGCGCGCGAGCGTGGTATTCAGATCGCCGAGACGCGCAAGGATGCGCAAGGGGCGTTTGGCTCTTATGTTCGGCTGATGGTGATCACCGAAAGCCAGACACGGTCGGTTGCCGGGACGATCTATTCCGACGGCAAGCCGCGCTTTATCCAGATCAAGGGCATCAACCTTGAAGCGGAGCCGACAACGCACATGCTTTACACCACCAATACCGACACTCCGGGCTATATCGGGGCGCTGGGAACCAAGCTGGGCGCGTTGGGGATCAATATCGCCACCTTTGCGCTTGGCCGATCCGCCAAGGATGATGAGGCGATTGCGCTATTGGGTGTGGATGAGACTATCAGCGAGGCTGCATTGGCCGACATCACCACCTTGCCGCAGGTGCGTCAGGCCAAAGCGCTGCGCTTCTGACCCCAGCGGAGGCACTTGGCTTGTGGGTCTGGTGCCTCCGGCGGGGATATTTTTGGAACAATGAAAGCGGGGAAACCGCTTTCCGTTTGGCGGTGCTTGGCGTAGGAAGGGGCGGTTTTCGGCTGAGCGGGAGAATGTGATGGCCAATGTCTGCGTGGTCGGTGCCCAGTGGGGCGATGAGGGCAAGGGCAAGCTGGTCGACTGGCTGTCGGAGCGCGCCGATGTCATCGTGCGGTTTCAGGGCGGGCATAACGCCGGTCACACGCTGGTGATCGACGGAGAGGTTTACAAGCTGTCACTGCTGCCCTCCGGCATTGTGCGCCCCGGCAAGCTGAGCGTGATTGGTAATGGCGTGGTGCTGGATCCGTGGCATCTGGTCGAGGAAATTGCCAAGCTGCGCGGACAGGGGGTTGAGATCAGCCCAGACAATCTGATGATTGCTGAGAACGCGCCACTGATCCTGCCAGTGCATGGGGAATTGGATCGGGCGCGGGAAAACCAGAATTCCGTTGCCAAGATCGGTACAACGGGCCGTGGCATTGGCCCGGCCTATGAGGACAAGGTCGGACGCCGCGCGATCCGTGTCGCGGATCTGGCCGATGCTGCGACTTTGGAAAAACGCGTGGACAGGCTGCTGGTGCATCATGATGCATTGCGCGCGGGACTTGGGATCGCACCGGTTGACCGGGGCGCATTGATGGCTCAGCTGACCGAAATTGCAGACCAGGTGCTGCCTTATGCCGGACCGGTTTGGAAAGTGCTGAACGAGGCACGGCGCGCCGGGCGGCGCATTCTGTTTGAGGGGGCGCAAGGGTCGTTGCTGGATATTGATTTCGGGACCTATCCGTTTGTCACCTCGTCCAATGTTATTGCGGGTCAGGCCGCCACCGGTTCGGGCATGGGTCCGGGTGCGATCGACTTCGTTTTGGGGATCGTCAAGGCCTATACCACGCGGGTCGGCGAAGGCCCGTTCCCAACCGAGCTAAACGATGAAAACGGCCAGCGGTTGGGCGAGCGGGGCCATGAATTCGGTGTTGTCACCGGACGCAAACGACGCTGCGGCTGGTTTGATGCAGCGCTGGTGCGGCAGACCTGTGCCACAAGCGGGGTGTCCGGTATCGCCCTGACAAAACTGGACGTGCTGGATGGGTTTTCTGAATTGAAAATCTGCACAGGTTACGAGCTGGACGGTACGCGTATCGACTATTTACCCATTGCTGCGGACCAGCAGGCCAGGGTTACGCCCATCTATGAAACCATGCCAGGTTGGAGCGAAAGCACCGAAGGCGCGCGCAGCTGGGCAGAATTGCCTGCGGCGGCGATCAAATATGTCCGGCGCATCGAAGAGCTCATCGGCTGCCCCGTGGCGCTGTTGTCCACCTCGCCCGAGCGGGATGACACCGTCCTTGTCACTGATCCATTTGCCGACTGATGCCGATGTCTTACAAAGCGCGGCGCCGGTGGTCACTGGTCCTGCTGCTGGTCTGGCTGCCGCTTTATGTGATTGTGGCTGTGACCGTGGTACCGATGTTTGGACGCCCGCCTATATGGGCGGAATTGCTGATCTATGTCGCGCTCGGGTTTCTGTGGGCCCTACCCTTTCCGGCAGTGTTCCGTGGGGTTGGCAAGGCAGACCCGAACGAAGATGTTGATCGATAGCTGCAAATCCGAACTGACCAAGGGTAGAGGGTAACGCACATCCAACGCTGCCTGAAATCATAGATTTCAACGCGTTTGATGTAACTGGATGTCTCAGGTATTTCGCGAGACGCGATAATGGTTTGCGGCGGCCACAAAAAGAGCCGCCGCAAATCAACTGTATCATACGTCAGCCGTTGATCTCGGCCGCGTAGTTCGCCTGCAATTCCGGTGACAGCGCGAAAGCACCGCCATCCATGCGGATGATCTGGCCGCCCCGAACCAGTTTGCCAAAAGACTTGATCCGCGCCTCGGCACTGAAGGTCTGGCCGCTGGCAACATCATCGACCATCGACATAATCGCCTTGCGATCAAAGCTGGACTGACCGTCGATCAATGTCAGATAGACTGCCGAGGCCTCCATCAGTTCCGGCAGTGACGATGCGCCAAGCCGGTGGACAAAGTTGCGGAAGTTCATCTCGCCATCGTCGATGAAACCAGCATTACCCAGATCGACCGAGACCTGAGACGATTGCGGTTCATGGGTAAAGGATGCATGCAGGCGATCAGCCATGGCGTCGCCGCCAGCATCCTTTCCCCGAGGCTTTTTGGCCTCCACCTTTGGCTCGGCTTTCTTGGGCGCAGGCTGGCGTTCCGGGGCCGGCTCAGGTGCTGGGGCTGGGGCGGCCTGTGTCAGCGTCAGCGGCTGTTCAGCAACAGGCGCTGGCTGTGCGGCGACCGCCGGGGTCAGCGTCAGTGGTGGCTCGGCAGCCGGTGCCTCGGCCTGAGCGGCAGCGGCAGGAGTAAGCGTCAGAGGCGCTTCTGCCGCGGGTGCAGGTTGTGGCTGCACCGGCGCAGGCTGCGGCGGCTGGGCCTGTGGAGCTTGCGGTTCTGCAGCCGCAGGCTTTGGTGCCGGCGGTTCTACCACCGGCTCGGCCGGTGCTACGGGATCAGCTGCGACCTCCGGCGGCTCATCGTTACGTATGATACGCAGGCGGCGTCGGGCGTTTTCTTCGGCCCGATCGGCAACCGTTTCTTCAACACCTCGGGGCTTTGCGGGTGCCTCAGGAATTTCCTCAGCCGGTGTAAGCTGCAGCGGTTCAGCCACTGGCTCAAGAGGTGTCTTTTTGGCAGACGGCGCACCGCTGAGTTTCAACGGCGGACCATCTTCGGCAACCGGCGCTGGCGGCTCTTCTACCGGGGCAGGTGTAGGGTCGAGGCGCAACGGGGCGGCCTCTTCCTCAATCGTTTCTTCGGCTTCGGCTATCAGGCCAGAGACCGCATCTTCGATGGACCCGTCAACAGATGGTGCTTCATCCTGTGCGGCGGGTGCGTCTTCGGCGGGTGTGGGTGCTTCTGCCGCAGCGGGCACCTGATCCTCTGCCGGAGGCGCAACCGTCGGGCGTTGCATTGCTGATGCAAAGGTATCGCTGAAATCGTCAGCATCCGCAGCCGTGTCGGAAGTGGCAACTGCAGGTTCGGCAATCGGCTCTTCCACCGTAGGCGGCGCCGTTTCTTCCACTACCGCTGGCGCTTCTTGCGCAGGCGGCTCGGCCTGTAGGGGTTCGGCTACAGGTTCCTCGGCAATATCTGATGTGGCCTGCTCAGCAATTTTGCCTACGGGTTCCGCATCAAAGTCTTCTGATACTTCCGGTTCGGGAGCGTCTTCAGCGACGGGCTCTTCCTCCACAGCGATGGATGCTGCAGGGGCCGCCTCTTCCACGGCTTTCTCTACAACGGCTTCAACTGGGTCTGGCTCAACCACCGACTCTTCTTCTGCGGTGGCGTCAACTGTAGCGGGTTCTTCTTCCTCGAGGTCTTCGGCTACGGGGGCAGGCCCTGGCGTCGGCTCCTCTGCTTCGGCCACGCCTTCAACTTCTTGCGCAACGGCATCCTCGGCCATCATTTCTTCGCTGATGGCGCGAATTGCGATGCCACCTGGGATGGTTCCGGCCTCAACGCCTTGCGCGTCAGACACCTCAAGCACGCTTTCGATCAGATCGTCGATTTCTTCGATCTCACCATAATCACCGAAGGACGGATCCCTCTGCGATAAGTCCTGATAAAATGCAACGATCTGCTGCATGATCGGGAACGGATCATCAAACCCTTCCAGCTCGCAAGCGAAGGTTCCGTAAGAAACTGTCAAAGTATTGGTCTTTCCCATCGTCATCCTCTTCCCGTATCCTTGCGCCGGCCCCCCTTGCCCGCCGCTTGCCGCCCCGGCTATCGCAAACAAGATGCGAGTAAAGGGTTGGCACAATATAAATGGTCCAGACGCAAGATGCCCTCATTTCACCTAAAAACCAAAGAGAATGTCACTTTGCTCGGTGCGGCTCCTGTAACTGGCCCGTTACTCGACACTGTCCTTTCCCGCGCACCGACGGTTGTTGCGGCGGATGGCGGCGCTGATACTGCACATGCTGCGTCTGTTGTTCCCATGGCAATAATAGGCGATCTCGATTCGTTAACTACCGCGCAATATTGGCGGAATTCTGACACTCGAATATTCGAAATCCCAGAGCAAGACTCAACAGATTTTGATAAATGCATGCGTGTCGTTCATGCACCTGTTGTTCTGGCAGTCGGATTCAGCGGCGGGCGTATGGATCATGAATTGGCCGTGCTTAGTGGCTTGCTGGCTTTCCACGAAAAACCGGTCATAGTGGTGTCGGAGGGGGATATTTGTTTCCATTGCCCGCCGAGGTTGTCACTGCCGATGCAGGCAGGCCAGCGCATTTCACTTTTTCCGCTGCGTCCGGTAACTGGCCGGATAAGCAAGGGATTGCGCTGGAGTGTCAAGGATCTGCACCTGGAACCCGGCGGTATGATCGGCACATCCAATGAAGCTACAGGACCGGTAGAGGTTGGATTTGATCAGCCCGGCGCGCTGGTGATTCTGCCTGGCGATATGCTGGACACAGCGATAGCAGCACTCAGGGTCGCCCCCTAGGCTCAGGACCGGTTGATTTTCGGCTAGCCTCGTGACTCACGTTTCGAAAACGGGCGGTGAACATATTGGATACCATAAGCTGAACGGTTGGCTCAAAAGTGAAACGACATCCGCGCCTGCACCGTATGAAGGTCAATGCCATCACCGCTCGAGTTAAAGTCGTCGAAGATGTTGTAGTTGTATTCGGTGCCGATGGTGATCCGGTCGGTAACTTGATAATCAAGCCCTACACCAACCATGTAACCAAAGTCGTCTACACTTGATCCAAGACCAGAGATATTGGCCCACGCAGCGCCAGCCGTACCGTAAGCCAGAAAGCGGCCACCGTCGTAGCCCAGTTTGAGCTTAACATGCGCCAGCTGGTCAAGGGTGATGACAGGGCCGAGCACTTCGATATCGGCAATATCGTAGTCGATCTCAGCACCGATCACGGTCGTTCCGAGATCGTGATTGTAGCCTGCGTGAACACCACCCAAGGCACCCTCAACCGGAAGACTAACGCCGGTCGTATCGCCGAAACTATAGCCGACCTGACCGCCGAGATAAAAGCCGTTCCAGTCTGCCGCCTGAACGGGAGCTGCCAGCAGAGTTGCTGCTGCAGCGATTGCCTGTAACTTTCTCATTTCTCACTCCATTTTCTGGCCCAACGGGCGAATTTGTACCCGTTGGTCGGAACTGGAGCAGTGTGGGTTCAAACGCCGGGCGGTAATGCGCCTGGTGTGGTGTCAAAAGCGATAGTTGACCCATGCATTGACCGTTTGGTGAGTGTAGGACACAGACGTATTCTGAACATCCCCGCTGTGATAAAGATATTCTACACCAACAGAAATGTTATCACGAATAAGATATTCAAACCCGGCACCAGCCACAAATCCATTGGTCGTAAAGGTATCAGTACCATTTGACACCTGGCCAGCACCATAGCCCCCCACGGCATAGATCAGAGACTGGCCCAAATCCGCACCGAAGCGCAGTTTTGCAGAATAAAGCGGCCCAACTGAACTGCCCGGCAGTGCTACATACTCCAGTGTCGCGCCCATAACTTCCAGTTCACCGCCGACGACCAGAGTTCCAAAGTCGCGATCATAACCAAGATGACCACCTTAGGTAAAGCCGTCCGCTTCGTCCGTCGCCACTTCTGATTGGCCGTAGCCCAGGCTAACGCCGGAATAGAAACCGGTCCAATCGCCTGCAGTGGCCGATGTCGTGCCGAGTGCTGCAAGCATTGCAACTACACCTATTTTTCTCATGCCCTCGCTCCTTGGTAACGTCCACCGCAAACTGGCGACGAATGTATGAATCTGTGAACGGACAGGAGCCTACATGCTAAAGCGTTTCGGGATAAACCTGAGACAAAGGATTACCCCGAAACGCAGTGATCAACCTATAGGGTGTACGCGTTTCGATTTTTTGTGATGTCTCAAGGTAAACTCGAAACGCTTTAAGAAATCATTACGGCAGCCCCCAACCCGCAATCAAAGCCCTAGCGCCTTGTGTAAGAGCCGACCAATCATTATCAGGTAACATATTGAAATATATCACACTTAGACCACACTTCTTAATTGGTTTCATTGCGTAGAGAGACGCTTGCATTCACCGTCAAGATTTCATATTTAAACAGTCTGCTGGGGAATAGGTTAACGGTAGACCCACGGACTCTGACTCCGTTAGTCCTGGTTCGAATCCAGGTTCCCCAGCCAGCCTTTCCTATCAAACTGACGATATCGTGTCTGGGCGCAGGTAGTGCCGTGGTTTCCGCGGGTTAGCGGGTCGTGGTTTTCCGACAGACGCTTTATGGTCGATATTCGAGCGTGTAATACCACGAGAGTCTGGGCGGGCGATTTCGGCGATACGGGATGCAGTGTGGTCTAGAGACCTGCGATGCGCTCTTGCTGCGCATCCCAGCCCATCGGTAGCGGGTGATGGATCAGCCAGTCTGTGGTGAGTCCAGTCGGCTGGGTGCCAAGTGTCACCCTGCGCACAATTTCGGGCGCAAGGAAGGCGAAGGGGATGAGATGTTGAACCCGCCGTTTCGAAGTTTGGGCGGAGTGTCCTGAACTTTGTGTATCTGGCCCGGCCCATGCGGTTTCAGATACTCAAGCGTCGAAGCGCTCGCCAAACACTATGGCGAACTGGTTGCGGGCTGCAAACCATTCGCGAACGT
>NZ_JBTLNE010000020.1:0-59384 GCF_054457435.1 Halovulum sp. GXIMD14793
AACCCGCACATTCCCGCGCTGAACCGGTAAGTAGGGGCAGATCAGCGCGTAGTGGCTTTCTGTTATCTCATTCATAACAGATACTTTGTACAAAACAGCACTATGCAATAGTGTTAACAGGCCCTAGGAAATTCCGCCAACCCCTGTCTGGAGCTGGCGCTTCCCTTGCCTGTCACAACTGATCAAGTGGCAGGGCCGTGGTGGATTTGATTTCCTCCATCGACAGGGTCGAGGTGACGTTGAAAATTGACACCTCCTTGATCAGCGCCCGATAGAAATCATCATAGGCCCGCGCATTCGGCACCCGGACCTTGAGGATATAGTCGATATCCCCGGCCAGCCGGTGCGCCTCGACCACTTCGGGCCGGTTTCGGATGGCCGTCATGAACCGGTCCAGCCAGTCCGCATCATGTTCCGCCGTGCGCACCATCACGAAAAAACAGGCATCAAGACCGATCTTTTCCGCATCCAGCAGCGCGACCTCTCCCTTGATCACGCCAGCGGCTTTAAGTTTGCGAATCCGGTTCCAGACCGGTGTCTTGGAGCCGCCGACCAGCCGGGCCAGATCCTCCAGAGAGGGGGAGGTGTCCTGCTGCAGGGCGGCCAGAATTCTGCGGTCCATTGAATCGAGGGCGATCATTTTGGTTTCTTGTCTCAGGCTGTGATTTTGTTCTTAGCTTTTCGATTTTAAGTTGATATTATCCTTATTTTCAAGGCCATATCGTAACATATCGGGAAAATGTTCTATATCGCTAGGAAGGTGAGCACGGGGACCTTCATGCGACATTTCCCAATATTCCTTGATCTGCGCGGTCGGCGGGTCGTTGTATCCGGTGCCGGGGCATGCGCCGTGGCCAAGCTGCGTCTGATCCTGAAAACAGAGGCAGAGGTCACGGTTTTCGGCGCAGACCCGGATTCTCAGGTTGAACTCTGGGCGCGTCAGGGTCGGTTGACCCTGTTTCGCCGGGCGCTTGCCGCCGGGGATGCGGAGGGGGCCGCGTTGGTGTACGGCGCGACCGAGGATGCCGCAGCGGATGCTGCGGCGGTCAGGATCGGCAAAGCCGCAGGTGCGCTGACCAACATCGTCGACAACCTGGAGGAAAGCGCCTTTATCACACCGGCCATCGTCGACCGCGACCCGGTCACGGTCGCGATTGGAACCGAAGGGGCTGCGCCGGTGCTGGCACGCCGCATCAAGGCGGATCTGGAGGAACGCCTGCCCGCAACGCTGGGTGCTCTGGCGCGGATCGGTCAGGCGTTCCGCCCGCGCGCCGATGCCTTACCCATGGGCCGCAAACGCCGCCGGTTCTGGTCTCGCTTCTATTTTGAGGCCGGTCCAGAGGCGCTGAAACAGGGGCATGAAACCGTTGATGCGGTGTTGGAAGACCTGTTAAGCGACGAACTGGCGGCACAGGAAGACACGGGCCATGTCTGGCTGGCGGGGGCCGGTCCGGGCGATCCCGATTTGTTGACGCATAAGGTCCGGACATTGCTGCACGACGCCGATATCGTGATCCATGACCGTCTGGTGCCACAACCCATTCTGGAGCTCGCCCGGCGCGAGGCGACGGTGATCGAGGTGGGCAAAATCCCCTATGGTCCCTCCTGGAAACAGGACGATATCAACGCTTTGCTGGTTGAACATGGCCGCAATGCGCAGGTCGTTCGGCTGAAATCGGGCGACCCGACCGTGTTTGGCCGTCTGGACGAGGAGATGGAGGCGCTGGATACAGCCGGGGTGCCGTTTACCGTGCTGCCCGGCGTGACCTCGGCCACGGCTGCGGCGGCGACGCTTAAGGCCAGCCTGACGCAACGCGGACGCAACTCTGCCCTGCGCGTGCTGACGGCGCATGACATGGACGGTTTTGCGGAACAGGACTGGCGGGACCTTGCCGCGCCGGGGCAGGTGGCTGCGATCTATATGGGCGTGAAGGCGGCGCATTTTCTGCGCGGGCGTTTGCTGATGCACGGATGCGCAGGTGACACGCCGGTTACCGCCGTGGAAAACGCCAGCCGCCCGGATCAACGGGTGATCAGCAGTACCTTGCTGGGTCTGCCGGGCGCGCTGGCGGATGCCGCGCCCCAAGGCCCGGTGATGATCCTGCTGGGCTTGTCGCCCAGAACAGCCCGGCAGGTGCAGCACCCACAGCCACAACCAAGGGAGGCCTGATCATGCCGCGTGTCTTTGCCCCCAAAATCGCAACAGCCAATGACCTGTTGCTGGGCGATGTCGTCTATTTCACCGGCCAGGACTGGAGCCGTGATCACAGCGACGCAGCCCTTGCCGAAACGGAAGAGGCCGCCAGTGATCTGCTGCGCGCAGCCGAAGGGTTCGCGCATCAAATCGTCGGCGCCTATCTGGCCGATGCGCAACTGAGTGACGGCAAACCGGCCCCGGTGCACTTTCGCGAGGTGTTCCGGATGCAGGGGCCGTCAGACTACACCCACAGCAAGCAGGCGGAAACGTGATGTACAGCTACTCCGAATTTGACAAAGACTATGTCCGCGCCCGCGTGGCCGAGTTTCGCAGCCAGGTGGATCGGCGTCTTGATGGCTCTTTGACTGAGGATGAGTTCAAGCCCCTGCGGCTGATGAACGGCCTTTATCTGCAGCTGCATGCTTATATGCTGCGGGTTGCGGTCCCCTATGGAACCCTGAAATCCGCGCAGATGCGCCAGCTGGCGATGATCGCGGATCGCTGGGACAAGGGTTACGGCCATCTGACCACGCGCCAGAACATTCAGTTCAACTGGCCAAAGCTGCGCGATGTGCCGGATATTCTGGACGCTTTGGCGGATGTGGAAATGCACGCCATTCAAACCAGCGGAAACTGCATCCGCAACGTGACCTCGGATCACTATGCCGGGGCCGCTGCGGATGAGATTGAGGACCCGCGCCCAACCGCGGAACTGTTGCGCCAGTGGTCCACAGATCACCCGGAATTCACTTATCTGCCGCGAAAATTCAAGATTGCCATCACCGGCAGCCCCAATGACCGGGCCGTCACCCGGGCGCATGATATCGGCCTGCGCATGGTGCGTGATCAGGCCGGTGCGCCGGGCTATGAGGTGATCATCGGCGGCGGTCTGGGGCGGACACCGATGATTGGCCGCACTGTCCGGTCCTTCCTGCCCAAGGCGGATCTGCTGCCGTATCTTGAGGCTATTTTACAGGTCTATAACCTGCATGGTCGCCGGGACAACAAGTACAAGGCCCGCATCAAAATCCTCGTCCATGAGACCGGGTTTGAGGCGCTGCAGGCCCAGATCGAAGAGGTTTTTGAGCACCAGAGGACGCTGATCAAACCGGCTGATCCTGATCTGATCGCAGATCTGGACGCCGCCTTTGCCCCGCCGCAATGGGTGACGCAGCCTATCCCGGACTTGCCGGATGACGCGGGCTTCCGCGCTTTCCTTGACACCAATGTGCTGGCACATAAGCGGCCTGACTATGCGATTGTGAATGTCTCGATCAAGCCAATTGGCGGGGTTCCGGGCGATGTGACCTCGGATCAGATGCGGGTGCTGGCAGATCTGGCCGAACGCTATGGCCATGACGATCTCCGCATCAGCCACGAACAGAATATCGTCCTGCCCCATGTGCATCGCGCTGATCTACCCGGTGTATATGAAGCGCTAAGGGCGGCAGGGCTGGCGACGGCAAATATCGGGCTGATTTCAGATATCATTGCCTGCCCCGGCATGGATTATTGCGCCCTTGCCACTGCTCGGTCCATTCCCGTAGCGCAGCAAATTTCAGAGGCATTTTCCGATCTGGACGCGCAGCACGATATCGGCCCGCTCAAGATCAAGATATCAGGCTGCATCAATGCCTGCGGTCATCACCATGTCGGTCATATCGGTATCCTGGGCCTCGACCGCGCTGGGGTCGAGAATTACCAGATCACCCTTGGCGGCGACGGGCGGGAGACCACAGCAATCGGCACCCGCACCGGACCGGGCTTTGCCCATGATGAAATCGTGCCTGCCATCGAGCGGCTGATCGCGGCGTATCTGTCGATCCGCGAAGATGCTTCCGAAACCTTCCTGCAGACCTATCAGCGCGCCGGGATGGAACCGTTCAAGGCCGCGCTTTATGAAACCGAAGGGACACCCCGTGCTGCATGATCCTGTAAGCCACTTCACGTCGGATTTAGCGCCCGAGGTGCTGAACTCCCGTTATGAAACCTCGACCCCTGAGGACATCCTGCGCGATGCTTTGACGACGTTTCGCGGCCAGATCGCGCTGGTATCCTCTTTTGGGGCGGAATCGGCGGTTCTGCTGCATCTGGTGGCGCAGATTGATCCAGGCATGCCGGTGATTATGCTGGAAACCGGGATGCTGTTTCCCGAAACGCTGGAGTATCAGCAGCGCTTGTCACAGCAGCTTGGCCTGACGGACGTGCGTCTGATCCGGCCTGATGAGGGAGCATTGAAGCAGCGTGATCCCTATGACGCGTTGCGTCTGTCCAATCCGGATGCCTGCTGCGACCTGCGCAAGGTGGAACCGCTGGAACGCGCGCTGTCTGGCTTTGCCGTGACAATCACGGGGCGCAAGCGGTTCCAGTCGGGGCCGCGCGCACGCATGCCGCTTTTTGAGTTGGAGGATCACGGGCGGATGCGGATCAACCCGCTAAAGGATTGGGCCGGGCCGCAGCTGTCTCAATATCTGGATCAGCACGATCTGCCGCGCCACCCCTTGGTGGCCAAGGGATACCCGTCTATCGGGTGTGCGCCCTGCACGACAAAGGTGGCCGCAGGCGAAGATGCGCGCGCTGGGCGCTGGCGTGGGACGGACAAGATTGAATGCGGTATCCATCTGACGCCAGAGGGGCGCTTGGAACGCAGCAAGCCGAGCCGCCAACTGATCACCGCAGCTGGTTTTGTGGAGGATGATCTTGGCCCAAAGGCATTGCAGGTCCCGGTTGACCGGTTGCTTAGCGAAGACCCCAAGGATCCGTCCGGCCCCTTGGTCGCGCTATTGGAGGCGACCAGCGATCCAATTGCGCTGCAGCCATGGTTCGAGCAACTGGACATGATCGTGATCCCGTTTGCCAGTTCCGATGACGGGCGCGGCTTTTCCTTGGCGCGTCAATTGCGGCAGCTTGGCTATTGGAGGCGGCTGCGCGCCAGCGGCCATATTCTGGTGGATCAGTTCCGCGCCGCCATGCGCATCGGCTTTGACGAAGTCGAGATCAGCGCCGAACAGGCCGCCCGCAACCCCGAGGCACAATGGCTTGCAGTGCCGTTGATTGACTCATATCAACGCCGGGTAGTGGCCGCCTGAGGCACAAGCGTGACGCCAGATCGCCGGGCAGAAGATGAAAGACGAGAAGATGACCGCCGAAACCACGCCTATAAAGGCAACCCCCGCTTTGCCAAACGCCCAGACCGTGACCGAGGTCCACCACTGGACCGACCGTCTGTTTTCCTTCCGCCTGACCCGCCCGCAAGCCCTGCGCTTCCGCTCGGGCGAGTTTGTGATGATCGGGCTGATGGGCGACAATGACCGCCCGCTGCTGCGCGCCTATTCCATCGCCTCGCCCAGTTGGGACGAAACGCTGGAGTTTTACTCGATCAAGGTGCCTGATGGCCCCCTGACCTCAAAACTGCAACTGATCGAGGTGGGCGATCAGGTGATCCTGAAGCCTAAGGCGGTGGGCACCCTGGTGGTGGATGCGCTGCTGCCGGGCACGCGGCTTTATATGATCGCCACCGGCACAGGCATTGCGCCCTTTGCGTCGCTGCTGCGCGACCCGGAAGTCTATGAAAAATTTGAAGAGGTGATCGTCACCCATACCTGCCGCGATGTCGCCGATCTGGAATATGGACGGCAGCTGATCGAAGGCCTGGATGATGACCCGCTGATCGGGGAAAGCGTTGCGGGCAAGGTCAAATACCTGCCCACCACCACCCGCGAGCAAAGCCCGCATATGGGCCGCATCACCGAGTGGATGCAAAGCGGCAAACTCTATGATCAGCTTGGCGTGCCGCCGCTTAACCGCGAAACCGACCGTGTGATGATCTGCGGTTCCATGGGGCTGAACACAGATGTCAAAGCCATCGTCGAGGCCGCTGGCCTGCGCGAGGGGGCAAATTCTGAACCGGGCGAATACGTGCTGGAAAAAGCGTTTGTCGGTTAATCGACGGGCGCTTGTTCTTCTGAAGGGCTTTCGCACTCCCTGATTTGTGTTTGTACTGTGATCTCTATGGCGTTTCTAATACGGCATGGGTCGTTTTCAGCGACTCATAGACCTGTGAATGCCGCGATAGACTTGGGCGATTAGGACCTGTGCGAGAGGCCAGCATGAATGTGATCCCTTTGCGACCGAAGCCATCGACAACCGGGCTGTCCGGCCTGTTGCAGGATTTCTCGATCGAGGTGATGCCGCGAACGGCCGAAAAGGTTGCGGATTTTGCTGCGATTCTGCCGGCGGGAACGCGGGTTTATATCGCTCATATTGATGGCACGCCGATTGAAGATATGGTTGCCACGGCCCGGCGGCTGGCGGGTGATGGGTTCCGGGTGATGCCGCATTTCCCGGCCCGCTCCATCCCCGATGCGGCGACCCTGCGGGACTGGGTTCAGCGCTATCAGGATGACGCCGGGGTCACCGAGGGGCTGCTGCTGGGCGGCGGCAATGCAACGCCGCGTGGTGAGTTTCATTCCTCGATCCAGTTGATTGAAACCGGCCTGTTTGATCGCTTCGGGTTTACGGATCTGCATATCGCGGGACATCCGGAAGGGAACCGGGATATCGACGGTGACGGATCAACCTGGCTGGTGGATGAAGCGTTGCTCTGGAAGCAGGATTTTGCGCAACGTACCGATGCGCGTATGGCGATCACAACCCAGTTCGCATTCGAGGCACAGCCGATCATCGACTGGGCCGAGCGGCTGGCCGATTTGGGGGTGACCCTGCCGATCCATCTGGGTGTGGCAGGCCCTGCAAAGCTGCAGACCATGATCCGTTTTGCCATGGCCTGCGGTGTCGGGCCATCGCTGCGGGTTCTGCAAAAGCGGGCCAAGGACCTGAGCAAGTTGTTGCTGCCGTTCGAGCCGACAGGCGTGTTGGCAGACATCGCGGCGTACCGTCAGGAAAACCCCGCCAGCCTGATCCGGCGCATTCATTTCTTCCCATTGGGTGGAATTGACAATTGTGCGACCTGGATCAGGGATCAGACCTCGGCCAGCCGGGCGGCGACTGGCGCGTAATGCGGATCAGTCGGTGAACGGGTCGATCTGCACGACGATCACAGCGTTTTCCGCCAAGGCCCGGTCCATCAGCGCGCGTTCCTCGTCGCCGATCTCAACCCCGTCGGCCAACTGATCCTCCAGCGTGCCATAGCCGGTGACATCCAGCGGGGCCATCTCGGCCTGTTTCAACACCGCAACGGTTTCGCGGACCGCTTCGGCCTCGTCCACACCGGAGGCATAGCACAGGATACCTGCCCCAGTGCTGCCTTTCGGCAGGCCATCCCCCGGGTTGCGCTCGACCTCAACCAGCAGGGTAAAGACCTTTTGTCGTGAACCCGGTTTGGGCATCAGAAGGCCACCCGCCGGACGCGTCCGGCGCTTACGCCACGTGACCTGCGGCGTACCGTCGGCCCCTCGGGCGATATGTTGATCACATGCACATGTGCAGCATCCGCAAGCCGCCGCTGTGATGCACCTTCCACCTGCGAGATAAACTCCTGCGCGCGGTCAGGCCGCCCAGTGCGCACCTGTTGCCCTTGCTGCGAAGCGTTTGCAGCCATTTCGGTGATATGTGCGATCAGCTGGTCGCGATCCGTCTTGCGGGCGCTTTGTCTGGCGCGCCGTGTTTTTGGTTGATGCGGGACCTGTGTGGCAGACGCTTCCTTGGTTTCCTTACCAAACAAGAGCTGCAGCGCCAGCAAAAACCATCCGACGCCGACAGCCGCCAGCCCAAGGATCAGGTGGAGAAAAGGCCACTTGCTGCCTGCATCGCGCAACCGCCGGATGGTCGCGGCCAACAGCATGATGGAGCTTGCCCCCATAGCTACGTATAGGATCAGCTCGGCCTGCTCGCGCTCCTCTCCGCGCAATCGGCCGCCGACAAACTCCCGATAGTAGTGATCAAGATCCACATAGACCGCGATAGATACCAGGAACACAGGCACAAGAACGATGACGTGCAGCAGCCAGGCGATACGCCCGGTCCGGCCTGAAAATAACGGCATACTCACCCTCCTGAAACCCTAAGGACCTTAGCAGGCCTTAGGTTGTGTGCCTATTTGTTCCGCGATTTGTCGAAATCACCACGCATCATAGCGGTCAGGACAATCTCGGCCTTAATAAATGTCAGCAACCTGTGCCTTTGGCAACATATCCAGGTCAGAGCGACATATCCCTGAAATTCGATCTTGCCCCGAATCACCGCGCGATGTATCCGGGCGCTCCACCGCAAGCAAGAAAGGAGGGTGGCGATGCAAAATATGACATACACCCTTCGGGGTCAGACATTGGGCTGAACGCCCATCAATCGATATGACCAGCCGCAAGATCGCGGCATCTGCTTAAGGAGCGGGCAATCGCCCCGTAAATACCATGTTTACGATAGAAGACTTCCTTGTGCGCGCCGCAGGGTCCGAATTTTTTGCCGGTGGCCTGGCATTGGGCCTGCTGGGCGTGGCGTTTGGCGTATTGCGCCTGTTGCTGGGCCTGTTCCGGCGGCGGGTGGAACGGCGCTGGATGGCCTCGGTCACTGTCGACAACCGGTCACCTGCCTATCGGCATCTGTATGTCTGGTTGGAGGCCAGTGGGGCGCTGCGCCATATCCGCCACGTGCGGGCCACAGGTGTGCGGTCGGGCGATGCTGAAATCTATGCTCCGGCGACCGGGCGGCACTGGTTCCTGCATGGCGGGCGGCTGTGCTTTTTCGAGCGGCATCTGAGCGAGAAATCGCGGGTTGGTGTTGGCACTGAAGCCAAGCCGATGGAAACGCTGACCGTCACCATGTTGTTCGGCACGCCCGAGCAGTTGCAGGCCTGGGTCAGGAAAGGCGCAGAGATCATCCGCAAGCAGGAAGAAACCGGTCCGGGGCTGCATGTCCTGAAATGCGATTGGTGGAACCATGTCTGTGATCTGCCAAAGCGGTCGCTGGATACGGTGCTGGCAGATGACGACCGGATTGAGCGTCTGGCCGAGGATATGCGATGGTTCTTTGCGTCAGAGGACTGGTATCGCGACCGGGGTGTGCCATGGCGACGGGGGTATCTGCTGCATGGGCCACCGGGGACGGGCAAATCCAGCGTGATCCGTGCGCTGGCCTCTGATCTGCGGCGGGATATCGCGACTGCGGCGCTGGCCAGTCCGCAGCTTTCGGATGAAGAGCTGCGCGATGGTCTGGCGTCAGCGCCAAAAGGCGCTTTGCTTGTGCTGGAAGACATCGATGCTGCCTTTGCCGGGCGGAAGGCTGAGGATCGGTCCGGGATCACGTTCTCGGGTCTGCTGAATGCCATCGATGGGGTCGCAGCGCAGGAGGGGCGGGCTTTGGTGATGACCACCAACCACCCCGAGCGTCTTGATCCGGCGCTGATCCGTCCGGGCCGGGCCGACATGCATGTCGAACTGGGCCGGGTGGGGGCTGACACCGCTGCACGTCTGTTCGCCAGGTTCTTCCCCGGCGAAGAGGAACTGGCCGCACGCTTTGCTGCAGCGCTGGGCGATCTGAAGACAACGCCTGCCGCTTTGCAGGGCTGGCTTCTGGCCAATGCAAAGGACCCGGAGGCCGCAGCGACCGCTGCGGACTTGCGGCCCGAAACCAGGATGGCCGCCGAGTAACCCCTCGGCGGTCATCATCTTGCTGATCCGGGCCTATCAGACGCCCGGCCTATCAGACGACAGTGTCCAACCCAACCCAATCCGCGCCGCGTTTGCTTCGCCCGGCCAATAGACCCGCTCTGCCGGGGTCTGCAGGGTTTCACGCAGGCGGCCGCGTTGTTCGGCAACAAAGGGCGTCATGTCGATGACCTCCAGAAATTCATCTGTTCCGAACGCCTTCAGCACCTTCCCGCGCAAGCCCAACTGGATCGCCCGCCGCTCTAGCGCTGCGCCAGAAGGATCATGATCCGGATCCCATTGTAGCCGTACATCCGAAGCGGCGATGGCGGCTTTCCATGCGGCGTGATCCGCAATATGAGATTGCGTCAGATTGGAGGCCACGGCCTGACCAAGAATGCCGTCAAAGAAAGCGCGCGAAATGCGCAAGCCAAGCACCATCTCCTGATCCGGTTTGGTCGCCCAGCCGCAGCGATACATCATCCAAAGAAAGTTGGGTTTGATCCAACTCATCCGGTCAAACGAGAATTCGCCGCCAAACCGGCCATGCTCAATCGCATACCGCGCGATTGACGGTTTATAGGCCTGGTACACCAGAACCGTCTGGTCGTCATATTGCGCCATGATATGACGACCAGATTGCGGCCAATGGGCGGATTGGTGAAGGTAACTCTAAGTATCCATTCGCGCCTGCAGGTCAGTCTCTCAGCAATTCATTGATCCCGGTTTTTGAACGGGTCTGCGCATTCACCCGCTTTACGATCACCGCGCAATACAGGTTCACCCCGTTCTTTGAGGGCATGGAACCGGCGACAACGACAGAATAGGGGGGCACCTCGCCATACATCACCTCGCCGGTGTCACGGTCGACGATCTTGGTGGATTTGCCGATGAACACACCCATACCAAGGACAGAGCCTTCGCGGATGATGCAGCCTTCGACCACTTCAGAGCGAGCACCGACAAAGCAGTTATCCTCGATGATCGTCGGGCCGGCCTGCATCGGTTCCAGCACGCCGCCGATGCCGACACCGCCGGACAGATGCACGTTTTTGCCGATCTGTGCACAGGACCCCACGGTGGCCCAGGTGTCGACCATCGTCCCTTCGTCCACATAAGCGCCGAGGTTCACAAAGGAGGGCATCAGCACCACGCCCGGCGCGATATAGGCGGATTTGCGCACAATGCAGTTCGGTACGGCGCGGAAACCTGCGGCGCGCCACTGGTTGTCGCCCCAGCCCGCGAATTTGCTGTCGACCTTGTCCCACCAGCCGCCATTCTGCGGCCCGCCATCCTGCCGCTCCATATCCTTGATACGGAACCCCAGCAGCACAGCCTTTTTTGCCCATTGGTTTACATGCCAGTCGTCGCCACGTTTCTCGGCCACCCGCAAGGCACCGCTATCGAGGGCATTCAGCGTATCCTCGATGGCTTCACGGGTTTCGCCTGTTGTGGCGGGGGTGATGCTGTCGCGTCCATCCCAGGCGGTTTCGATGGCGGTTTCCAATGCGGCGGTGTCCATGGGTCTGTCCTGCTTATTTCCAACATGTGCAATACTGACTGGCGTCAGGCGGGGCAAGGCCGCGCGGCTTACATATCCGCTTCGGCCTTTAGATTGCGAATGTGCGGCATACCAGACAGCACATCATGAAACGCCTTTTGCCCGGCAACCTGAATTGAAGGATCGCGCTTGCGGCGGCCGGTCAGTACATCCATCAAGCCGCGTTTGTGCCAATGCTCGGCGAAGGCACCAGCCTCGTCCCAATCGACCGCTTGGTACCGTGCGGTGTCGTCGGCATCTTCGACACTGTCTGTTACATGAACGCCAATCATGAAGGTCTTGTCTTCGTGCTTGATAAAAAAGCACCATCCCCAGTCTTCCGCGAAGACGTCGCTACCCGTGTCAGTTTCAGTCCACCCGTTCGACAGGAGTGCTGATTTTACAGCCTCGCCCAACTTGCAGCCGGGGATTGAGTTTGGATTATCTTCAATCTCTTGAGGCGTATCCTTACATCCGCTGACATCGAACCAGAAAGTTTCGGCATCTAGGTTTGGCATGACCCTGTCCCCTTATTCGTGCAATCGTCGGTCTTTCTTTGCATATATTGTTAATGCGCAGCTATATGGCAGGATCGCACTTGTCGCAACGCTGCCTTGGTCGCGGCCAGAAGGAGAATACAATGTCAGAACATCGCGGGCGTCCCAGCCCATTCCCGGATGCAGGTGAGGATCGGCGCAAGGCACAGGTGCAGCCGGTAACGCCGCAAACCTTGTCACCATCTTATCGGCTGGCCTTTGATGACCCTGATTTTCTGGTCCGGGACGAATTGCGCCCGGTGCGTTTGCAGCTTGAATTGCTAAAGCCTGAACTGGCGCTGACCGAGGCTGGGATCGAATCGACCATCGTTCTGTTTGGCGGCGCGCGTATCCCGTCACCCGACGAAAAGGACAAGGCGCGCACGGAAACGCTGGCCGGTTTGTCGAAATACTATGCCGAAGCGCGGGAGTTTGCCCGGATCTGCACCCTCAAAAGCCTTGAGAAAGGCGGCAAGGAAGATGTGATTTGTACCGGCGGCGGTCCCGGTGTGATGGAGGCCGGATGCCGCGGGGCTGAGGATGCCGGTGGCCGGTCCCTGACCCTGAATATCGTGTTGCCGCACGAACAGGCCCCCAACAGCTATGCCACGCCGGAGCTGTGCTTCAACTTTCACTATTTCGCTATTCGCAAGATGCATTTCCTGATGCGCTGCCGGGCTTTAGCGGTGTTTCCGGGTGGTTTTGGCACATTGGATGAGTTGTTCGAGACCCTGACCCTGATACAGACCAAACGGATGGAGCGGTTGCCCATTGTGCTGTTTGGCCGAGATTTCTGGACTCGCATCATCAACTGGGAGGCGCTGTCGGATGCCGGTACCATCTCGGCTGATGATCTCGACCTGTTCCAGTTTGTTGAGACCGCACAAGAAGCGGTCGAGATCATTGAGGCGTTTCGGGCGGATGCAGGGTAACAGGTGAAGGTGGTCTCGCCGTCCAATAGGTACGGCGAGACGAAGCCTTGTCCTCACCCAAGACGCCTTAGTTAGGGCCGCAGCACATATTCCACAAAGATCGTGCTTTGAAAAAAGCTGTAATTGTCGTCAGAGATCAGCGTTAGCCGGATTGCCCCATCGGCGTCCCGCCAGACGTCGATCCCTTCCATATTATCCAATCTGCCGAAGCGGGTTTCCAGCAGGGTTTCTTCGTCTGACAGGCCATCGGGGCTATGCCGAAACCGGCGGATGCGGGTGCGAAAGCCTGACAGCGTCCGAAAGTCCCGCTCCAGCACATAGAGCCAGCCATCGGGGCCAAACTCTGCCCCGACCATCAGGAAATCACCGGAACGGGGGACGGCGAACGGCTGTGTCCAGCGACTGCCAGAATAGCGATAGACCGGAAACGGCCGGGTCAGTTTTCCGGACCGTTCGGGGATGGTGTAAAGGTTGCCATCCGCATCGCTGGCCAAAGCCTCCAGCGAAGAATTGTTCTGCAATTTGGCATAGTCTGGATGCCGCGCCGTTTCCGTCGCGGCCAGCCGCATATCGGTATAGCCCCAGACGCGGTGATTGGCTTCGAACGACACCCAGAGCGTTCCATCCGGCGTCAGGGTCAGCCCCTCGGCGTCGATATCGTAGCGGCGCACGGGTTGCCCCTTGGGATCAAGGATAGGCCCGTGATCCTCAAGGATCACGGCGTGCAGTTTGCCATCCTTGCGCTCCAGCCGACCAGTGGCGAAATGCCCCTTATCGGCAACCGTGACAAAGCGGCGGCCATCATCGCTAAGCGCCAGCCCGGAATAGCTGCCAAATCCGTCATAGTTTTCGCGCCATCTAAGCCGCCCGGCCTCTTCCAGGCTGGCGGCTGATAGCGGTGAGGCAAAGGCGAGGCAGGCGAGGATTACTGCAAGACAGTGGCGCATTGCGGCGGCAGGTCGGACAACCTCAACTGTCGGCGTGGTTTGGGTGGCGGGGCATTGGGATCAGGTTTCGCCGGTTTCAGGGCATCGGTGACCCACCAGATGGCCTCTTTGCAGCCATCGCCGCGCGGGATCGGATCCTGGTTCTGGCATCCCCGTGCGCCTTTGGGGCAGTTCATCCGCACATGGAAATGATAGTGATGCCCCCACCAAGGCCGGATCTTGCGCAAATAGGCGCGGTTTCCGGTCTCATCGGCACACATCTTCAGCTTGACCGGAGCGGTGACGAAAATTCGCGCGACGGCCGGATCACGGGCGGCGGCGCGAAGCACGCGGTGATGCTGCGGTGTCCAGTTGCCATTCACGTTGCGCTGATCTTTCGTGCGCACGCTGATCGACGACAGGTTTTCCCGCTCAGCCCGGGTCAGGTTCAGGCGCTGTGGCGGCAGCATCCAGATATCAGCATCAAGGCCCAGTTGGTGGCTGCGATGCCCTGACAACATCGGTCCGCCGCGCGGCTGGCTGATATCGCCAACGTAAAGCCCGGCCCAGCCGATCTGTTTCGCCTGCAGTGACAGCCGCTTGATGAACTTGATCATCTCGGGATGGCCCCAGTTGCGATTACGGCTCAGGCGCATGGCCTGCCAGGTCGGACCGCTTTCCGGCAATTGTTCTGCCCCAGCCAGACATCCCTTGGCATAGCTTCCAAAAGGTGCGGAGCGTTGGTTCGACGGGGCTGCGTGCGCCCCGAACAATTGCTTTGCAGGTGTTTCCGCTGCCGCTGGCAGGGCCAGCAGGCACATACTGATCAGAAGGGCGGTAATACGGATCATGTCTCAGCCTCTGCTCTGGTTTTCACCCAGTATAGCAGGATCAGGCCAATTGCGAAAAGCAAGATCAGCGGACTGACACCCAGCCGGTCCGAGCCGGTCAGGTTTGTCATCGCATCAATCGAGGCCGGTGCAAGAAAAGTCGTGGCTTTGCCGGACAACGCGTAAAGGCCAAACCCTTCGGTCATGCGCCCTGGTTCTGCCTGATGCGTCATCAGCGTGCGCGATGCGGCTTGCAGCGTGCCACCCGCGGCACCGATAATGCCCCCGCAGATGTAAAAGACGATATCGGGCACCGGCGAACCCTTGGCCAGTTCAATCCCCATAAAGCTGCTGCGCGAGGTGCTCAAGATGATCAAAATGACCGCCATCAAAGTAATGACGCAGAATGCCACAATCGGTTTGGGGCCCACCTTTTTATCATAGGTGCTGCCAATCCAGGCACCGATTGCACCGGTGATGTTGGCGAGGATGCCGAAAACACCGATCTGGACAATGCTCCATTCCAGAACATTGGCGGCAAATATTCCACCAAAGGCATAGAGACCGTTTAGGGCGTCACGGTAAAACATGGACGAACCTAGAAAGGCAAACAGGCTTTGCTGGGATGGCAGGCGTTTCAGGGTCTGGCCCAGTTCTTTCAGGCTGGTGCGAACCGCGTTTTTTCGGCGGCTTTTGCGCGGCGCATCAGGCACCCAAAGGAACAGCGGGATGATAAAGATCACCAGCCATAAGGCAGTTATCGGCCCGGCGGTACGCGTGCCTTCACGGGCCTCGGGATCAAAGCCCAGGATCGGTGGAATGCCCAGCAGAGTCACGCCTTTGGCATTTTCGGCCAGAAACAACAGCATGATAGCAAGCACCAGCAGTCCGCCGACATAGCCAAAGGCCCAGCCGCGCCCCGACAACTCGCCAACATCTTCACGCGGGACGATTTCAGGCAGCATAGCGTTGTTGAATGTCGTTGCGTATTCCAGCCCGATTATGCCGATGCTGAAGGCGACGAGGATCCAGATATAGGTTTCCATACCTGGTGTGGCGAACCACAATGCGCTGGCACCCAGCACGTACAGCACCAGAAATCCCGCAATCCAGGGTTTGCGCGGCCCCGTCGCATCAGCCAATGCCCCGAGGACCGGGGCCGTGATTGCGATGATCAGGCCTGTGATCCACAGCATGCGCGCCCAGTGCGCCTGCCCGATGGTTTCATCTGTTGCGACAAAGCCCGTGAAATAGGGGGCAAAGATGAAGGTAATCAGCAGCGTGTGAAATGGCTGGGTCGCCCAGTCAAAGAACATCCAGCCCCAGCGGCCCTTGCGATCTGTGTGCATACTTCGCCCCCCCCGTATCTGTCCGTGATATGACAGGGCCGCCAGCCTTGGGGCAAGGAAAACCGTCAGGCTGGTGGGTCAATGGGTGGCCAGGGGCGTTTTGCCTCCGCCTCGATCCAGGCTTGTACCCAGTCGGGCAGGTCGGGGTTCCAGTCTGGCTGACCAGCCTCGGTCAGGACTTCGCGGGTCGGTACGATGCCGTTCTTGTCGGTCACCGCCACCCGGTAGAGTACCGAGGACAGCGCCTCGCCCTTACGCCACATCGACTGGTGGATATAAAGAAAGCGACCGTCATGCCCCAGGCCGGTGGAATGTACCTGAAACCGGTGGAACACCCGCACGCGCCGCCGCCACCGGACCGAGGCCCCGGCCATGGTCATGCCCCAGCCGCGCCGTTTCAGGGCACCGCCCAGTCCAACCCTCAGCGCCAGCGTGAGCCGCCCCAGATCATAGATTGATAGTGTGCGCCCGTTGTTCATCTCCATCCACATATCCAGATCCCAGGGCATGCAGGTATGGGTCGAGATATGGGTGCCGTCAGGCCGCAGCTTTTCGGCCTTGCGGTGCAGGAACAATTCGATGGCCATACGTCGGAACGGAAACATGCAGAGGCCCTCCTTTAAACTGAAGACTGTGGTCTTCATTGCCTGTTAAGCAAGATTTCCGCAACGTCAGTGCAGACCTTGTCAGGCCGTGTTGCCGGGATTAGATGTGATACGCGCGCCGGTTGAGGAGGTTTTCCGTGCTGACAGTTATTGTTCCGACGATCATTGATACCATGCTCGTCATCCTCAAAATCGTCTGGTTCTTTGTGATCGTGCAGGTCATCATGAGCTGGCTGATCAATTTCGATGTGCTGAACGTACGCCAGCCGCTGGTCTATCAGGTCTGGTCTTTCCTGAACCGTCTTCTGGAACCGCTTTACGCGCCGATCCGCCGGATCATCCCCCCCTTTCAGGGAATAGATATCGCCCCGATGGTACTGATCGTCGGTTTGTTCGCGATGGATAGTCTTCTGGTTAGGCTGGCCGCGCAACTCTATTAACGCCGCCCTTTTCGAACAGGCCGAGCGGCGCGGTCAGCGGGGTCTGGTACTGCCGGGGGAGATCATCGCCATGCCGGCAAACCAGGCCGACCCGGCATCGGGAAAGGCCAGCGCCGCGTCCTGCCAGGGCAGGAACAGCGCACGGTGGCCGGGTTCGGTTGGTGGGCCGATGCGGTGGCCTGGGCGGGCAAGGTATATGTGGCAGATTTTCTCGGCCCACATGTCATAGTCAGGCATGTAAACAAAACGGCGGTAGACCCCAAGGCGGGCCTCGACCTGAATTGACCAGCCGGTTTCCTCCAGGCATTCGCGATAAAGCGCCGCGATCGGCTGTTCGCCCGGGTCGATACCGCCACCGGGCAATTGCACCTCGGTGGTATCCGTCGTCTGTTCTGTCACCAGCAGATCTGTCCCGCGCCGGATCACGGCATAGATGCCGGGGCGGCGCTGATATTGAATGTCTTTGCGGGTGGGGTGGTCAAAGCAACGCATGGCCTGACACTAGACTGCATCCTGTCCCGGCGCATCCCGATTTTCGATGCCGAGCGCGTCGCGCCGACGCTGCAACCAGCGTGTTTCGGCGGTATTGCGGGACAGCTCAATAGCTTTGTCGAGATCGGTACAGGCCGCTGCAAGCTGGCCCTGACGACGATAAAGCTCTGCCCGGGCCGCATAGAATGGCTGATACCGGACCAGCGACCCTGCAAGTGTGGTGATCAGCGCCTCTGCCTCTGTCAGGTCGCCCGCCTGACAGAGCGCGACTGCATGGTTAAGCGTCACGACATCCGAAGGGGCGATGACGGACAAGGTTTTGTACAGACCGGCAATCTGTTTCCAATCCGTCGCGTCCCAATCCGCTGCATCGGTATGCACAGCGGAAATCGCGGCCTGTATTTGATAGGCACCGGGCCGTTTATGGGCGAGCGCGTGCAGCAGATGCGTGCGCCCCTTGTTGATCTTATCCCTATCCCACAGAGTGCGGTCCTGCGCCTCTAGGGGGATCATCTCGTGCTGACCGCGGGCCGGGCGGCGCGCATCGTGCAGCAGCAACAGGGCCAGCAGGCCTTGGGTTTCGGGCAGGGGCCGCAGGCGAAAGGTGATCCGGGCCAGATGCAAGGCCTCTTCGGCCAGATCGGCGCGGGTCAGGGTCGTGCCCTCAAACGCGGAGTAGCTTTCGTTATAGATCAGGTAGATCACGGCCAGAACCTGCGGCAGACGATGGGGCAATTCGGCGGGTTCTGGGACCTCGTAAGGAATGCCTGCGTCGCGGATCTTGGTCTTGGCGCGGGTCAGCCGTTTGGCAATCGCAGGCTCGCGGGACAGAAAGGCACGCGCGATCTCGGCAGTGCTGAGGCCGCCCAAGGTGCGCAGGGTTAGGGCGACCTGTGCCTCCTGTGCCAGGGCGGGATGGCAGCAGGTAAAGATCAGACGCAGGCGTTCATCGGGGATTGCGCCCTTGTTGGGGATGTCCTGCGCCTCGGTCAGCATCGTGATGGTGCGACGCATGACCTCTGATCCTTGCCGCGCGGTTTTGCGCAGGCGGTCCAGCGCGTGGCGTCGCGCCACCGTCATAAGCCATGCGGCAGGACGCTCGGGCTGGCCCTGTTGCGGCCAGACCTCTGTTGCTTTGGCAAAGGCCGCTTGAAGCGCGTCCTCAGCCAGGTCGAAATCGCGGAACTGCGCGAGCAGGGCAGCCAGAAGCCGCCCGTGATCCGCGCGAAACACACGGATCAGATCGCGCCTGGTGTTCATTCTTCGTCGAACACCATCAGGGGCCGAACCTCGACCGTGCCATACTTGGCCGATGGGATTTTCGATGCCCATTTGATGGCATCGTCCAGCGTCTCACACTCCAGCACGAAATAGCCCCCCAACTGTTCCTTGGTCTCAGCAAAAGGACCATCTGTGACCTGCCTCTCGCCATTGCGCATACGGATGCTGGTGGCGGTCGAAACCGGCTCTAACGCCTCACCCCCAACATAGACACCTGCGGTGGTGATTTCCTGAAAATAGGCTTCATACTGGTCCATGAGGTCATCGGGATCGCCAAGGGCTTCGTCTGCGTAGATCAGGGCAAGATATTTCATTTGTCATTCTCCTTTGATGGGCGAGCATGTTTCTTATGCTCTGACATATTGACGCGCAGGATCGGGCATTCAGGACAGTGGGGCAAAACTTTTTTGCATCGCGCGCTTGGCATAGTGGCGATCAGGGACTATCTGGTGCGTCTTGCAAAGCCGGAGCAGCATGATGACCGAAAATTGGGACGATACGGTTCTGCCGTTTCAGCTGGACAATGCCGATGTGCGTGGCCGGGTGGCGCGGCTGGATACCTCGTTGGACAAGATCCTGGCGCAGCATGACTATCCCAAACCTGTGGCGGCCCTGGTGGCAGAGGCCGCTTTGCTTACCGCGCTGATCGGCCAGACGATCAAGCTGCGTTGGAAGCTGTCCGTACAGGTACGCGGCAATGGGCCGATCCGGCTGATTGCAACGGATTTCTATGCGCCTGAGGGTGAGGGGCAGCCAGCCCGCATCCGGGCCTATGCCAGCTTTGATGCTGACGCGCTGGACGGCCCGGGTTCAGCATTTCATAAGCTGGGCAAAGGCTATTTCGCCATTCTGATCGATCAGGGCGACGGCATGGCCCCCTATCAGGGGATCACGCCGCTGGCCGGAACCTCACTGGCGGATTGCGCCGAGACCTATTTCGCCCAATCCGAACAATTGCCGACCCGGTTTGCCCTGACCATGGGCGAGGAGGCTGGCCCGGATGGGCAGACCAACTGGCGGGCCGGTGCCGTGATGCTGCAGCATATGCCCAAAGCCTCCCCCTTCGCGGCAGGCGACGCAACGGGGGAGGACGGCCTGCTGGCGCCCGGTGATCTGCTGCAGGGCGATGATGAGGAAAACTGGACCCGCGCCACCATGTTGCTGGAAACGGTCGAAGTGACAGAACTGGTTGGCCCGCATGTCACGATGGAGACCCTTTTGGTCCGGTTGTTCCATCAGGAAGCACCGCGCGTCTTTGATCCGCTGCCAGTGGCCTTTGGCTGCACCTGCGGGCCGGACAAGGTGGTGCAGACCATGTCGATCTATTCCGCCAAGGATATTGGGCATATGACCAATGCCGATGGCAAGGTCACCGCCGATTGTCAGTTCTGCGGCGCGCATTATGAGTTCGATCCGGCAGAACTTGGCTTTGAGGGCACGCGGGCGCAGCAGGACTGACTTGCGGGTCACGCGCAGAGGCTTCATCTTGCGGCTATGGATCGTCCGACACTGAATACCGCCGATATCGCGGCGCGGCTGGCGCGCCGGGCCGCCCCCTCAACCGATTTCGATCTGGATGGGGTCCGGCCCGATGCGGCGAAACTGCGTCCGGCGGCAGTGCTGATTGCACTGGTCGAGCGGCAGGCCCGGTTACATGTGATCCTGACCCGGCGGGCGCGGAACCTGAAACATCACCCCGGCCAGATTGCTTTTCCCGGCGGCAAGATTGATGCCTGTGACACGGACGCTACCGCCGCTGCTTTGCGCGAGGCTGACGAAGAGATCGGACTTCCGCCCGATATGGTTCATATCCTTGGCGACATGGCCCCGCACGAAACCGTCACCCGGTTTCAAGTCACCCCTGTCGTCGCCGAAGTTCGGGGCGACCCTAAGCTACAGGCGCAGGAGGCTGAGGTCGCAGAGGTGTTTGAAATCCCGCTGGATGTCTTGCTGGACCCCGCCAATCTGCAGGTGCAGTCGCGCCGCTGGAATGGGGTGCTGCGGCATTACTATGTCATTCCTTACGGGCCGTATTACGTTTGGGGGGCGACGGCGCGTATTCTGAAATCCCTGTCTGATATGGTGCAGGCGTGACCCGGGTTGTCGCGGATTGGGTGTCGATCCCCGCCTCGCAAAAGGTCTGCGGTTTGCTGACCGAAGCCGGGTATCAGGCGCTGTTTGTGGGCGGGTGCGTGCGCAATGCGTTGATGGATCTGCCGGTGGCTGATCTGGATATCGCCACCAGCGCGCGTCCTGAAACCGTGGTATCGCTGGCCGAGGCTGCGGGGCTGCGCACCATTCCGACCGGCATTGACCATGGCACGGTAACGGTGATGGCGGATCACATCCCGTACGAGATCACCACCTTTCGCCGCGACGTGTCCGCCGATGGACGGCGGGCAACGGTCGCGTTTGCCGATGACATTGTAGAGGACGCTCGGCGGCGCGATTTTACCATGAACGCGCTTTACACGGTGGCTGACGGCACCCTGCATGACCCGCTGGGCGGTCTGCCGGATTTGCAGGCGCGGCGAGTGCGGTTCATTGGCAAGGCCGAAGACCGCATTCGCGAGGATTACCTGCGCATCCTGCGGTTCTTTCGGTTTCACGCGATTTATGGCGATCCGGATGCCGGGCTGGATGCCGACGGTCTGGCAGCCTGTGCCGCGCTGGCGGATGGCATCGGGCAGTTGAGTGCGGAACGTGTCGGAGCAGAGATGCGCAAGCTGCTGGGCGCGGATGATCCGGCCCCCTCGGTCGCAGCGATGGCGGCCAGTGGGGTGCTGAAGCGTGTGCTGCCGGGGGCGGACCCCAAGGCCCTTGCCCCGCTTATTGCGCTGGAACAGGGCATCGGTATTGCGCCCCGCTGGCAAAGACGCCTTGGCGTTCTGGGGCAAGCGGATTGGACCGATGCCTTGCGCCTGTCACGCCAGGAAACGCGCGCCCTGCGGGAGGCTCAGTCGGCTATTGCCGCCGGTTTGCCCCCGGCCGTCAGTGCCTACCATCATGGGGCAGAGGCGGCGACCGATGCCATCCTGATCCTGTCCGCAAGTCTGGCCAGCCCACCAACAGGCAACTGGCAGGCAGAGGTCGCCCGAGGGGCTGCGGCTGAATTCCCGCTCCGCGCCCGCGATCTGATGGACCGGATTGCACCGGGACCGGCGCTGGGGGCGGCCATGACCCGGCTGGAGGATGCCTGGATCGCCTCGGACTTTGCGCTTGGCAAAGCGGATCTTCTGGCGATTGACTTGGACGAGGCGCTCTGAAAGGGTCACCTCCGCTGACCTGCTATGGAGCTGTCTTTGACCCTTGATGCTTTGATCGGACTGGCGATTTTGCTGGTGGCCTCGACCTGGACGCCGGGACCGAATAACGCGATGTTGGCCTCCTCTGGTGCGACCTTTGGCTATCGGCGCACGGTTCCGCATGCGCTGGGCGTGGCGCTTGGTTTTCCGGCCATGTTGTTCCTGGTAGCGATGGGGCTGGGCAAGGTGTTCAAACACTCCGTCCTGATGCAAGAGGCATTGCGCTATGGCGGTGCGGTTTTGATGCTGTGGGTCGCCTACAAGATCGCCACAGCCAAAGCGCCCGGCAGCCCCGGCTCTCGGTCAAAGCCCTTCACCTTCCTGCAGGCCGCAGCCTTTCAATGGGTCAACCCCAAAGCCTGGGTGATGTGCGTTGGTGTCGTCGCTCAGTTCATGACTGGCGAGAACACACTGGCCGAGGCCGCAACCGCCACCGGCGTCGCCATCACCTCGGGCCTTGGTTCGGCCAATGGCTGGGCCTTGTTCGGAGCGGCCTTGCAACGCTTCCTGCGAACCGAGGGGCGGTTGCGCGCGTTCAACCTGACCATGGCCGTGATGATTGTCGTCGGCATCTTCTTCCTGCTGACCGGTGATCTGAATCCGGCATAGAGATGAAGAGGGATCCCAGAGCTTTTTGCAACTACGGATCAGTTTGTCCTATCCGAATGGCCGGCCTTTACAGGAAATTGGTTTCAGGATGGCCTTTTCACTGCTTTGAAGGGGACCCTATCATAAAGAACCGCCGCCAAGGCTCAGTCGACCTTCAGGAATTCCACCTCGAAGGTCAGGTCCTGACCGGCCAGGGGATGATTTGCGTCAAGCCGGACCTGATCGTCGGTGACCTCTACAATGCGGACGGCAACGATTTGGCCACCGCCCGCGTCCGCCTGCAGTTGCATGCCAACCTGTGGCTCGATGTCGTCGGGCAGGGCGTTGCGGGGAATAGCCTGAACATTGTCCGGGTTGACCGGGTCATAAGCTTTGTCGACGGGGATGGTAACGGTGGAGGTGGTGCCAACCTCCATGCCTGTCAGATGGGCGTCCAGCCCGGCGATCACCTGACCCGACCCCAGCGTGAAGGTCAGCGGGCCGCGATCGCGAGAGCTGTCAAACTCTGTCCCGTCAGTCAGTGTTCCGGTGTAATGAATGTGGACAGTATCGCCTGCCTTTGCCTGCGCCATATGTGCCTTGCTTTCAGGAAATATCGTGATCTGGCGGCGCGCGCGTCGCGCTGCCTTGCTGGTCGCGCACCCTATGCGGTCGGCAACAGGACTTCAACCCGGGCGCGCAAGCCCTTAGAGTATGCACATGTTGATCAGGCCCGCCGACAAAGCCGATATCGCCGCCGTTCAGGCCATTGCTGAGGCGGCCTTTGCCATACATGTCCCTGTGATCGGTCGCCGCCCCGCGCCAATGGACGCAGATTTTGCGCAGCAGGTCGCCGCCGGGCATTTGTTTGTTATCGAACGGCCTGCCGCGGCCTATGCCTGTTGGTATCCGCATGGGGATCACATTCACCTGGACAGCCTTGCCGTGGCCCCGAACCATCAGGGCAAGGGCCTAGGTCAGGCACTGATCGCGGGGGCTGAGGAGGCCGCGCGCAAGGCCGGGCTGGCTGCGGTCGAACTTTATACCAATGCGGCAATGACCGGAAATCTGGTGCTTTATCAGCGGCTTGGGTTTGAGGTGATTACGCGCAAACGGGTCGATGGCTTCGACCGGGTTTACTTCAGAAAGGACGTATGAATGTCAGCGACCGAGATGCGACAGTTTTTTGTTCGGCAGGCAGATGCCTGCGCGCGGCTTGGCTCACCCCTCACTGCGGCGCTGTTGACTGGCCTGGCCGAGAGGATTGGCGATCAGACTCGAACGGGCCAGCGGATACTGAACTGGCAGGCTGTTTCAGGCGATCTGGTGGCAGAGGCGGTGCCGCTGCGGCTTGCCGGTGGTCTGCATGCGCTGGTTCGGGCTGGGCAGTTGCCGGAACTGGCCGCGCTTTATCCGCCACAGGCGTTGCCGGACCCCGACGCCCTGGGTCAGGCGGCAATGGCAGCGATTGCCGAGGCCGATGACGCGTTGCAGCCCTGGCTGGATCATGCGCCGCAAACCAATGAGGTGGCGCGCGCCGGGGTTCTTTATCCCGGGCTGATGCAAATCGCGGCGCGGACTGGCCTGCCTATGACCCTGTGGGAGGTAGGGGCGAGTGCAGGGCTGAATCTTAATCTGGATCGGTTTTCCTATGATTTTGGGGGCCGCCAGTTTGGTCAGGCGGATGCGCCTGTCCGGCTGGTGCCGGATTGGTCCGGTCCACCGCCTGAGGGGGACGCGCCGCAGGTTCTGGCCCGCCGGGGCTGCGATCTGAACCCGCTGGATGCCACAACCGAGGCTGGCGCAGCACGCCTTATGGCCTTCATCTGGCCCGATCAGGTGGCCCGGTTAGAACGGACCGAGGCCGCCATCGCCATCGCCTGCCGCCATCCGCCACAGCTGGATCGGCAGGATGCGGCTGACTGGATTGCGCAGCAACTGGCGGCACCTGTAACAGGTACGGCGCGGGTGCTGATGCATACGGTCGCCTTTCAGTACTTCCCCGAAGCCGTACAGCAACGGATCGAACAGCTGATGCAAAACGCCGGGGCAACGGCCACAACGGATAACCCGCTGGCCTGGTTATCGTTTGAATATGGTGATGATCAGCAGGACAGCCGAAAGAAGACATTTAATCTGGTCTTGCGCCTTTGGCCTGGTGATGGGTTGCCACTATATCTGGCAACCGCTCACCCCCATGGGGCCGAGATACGTTGGCAACCGGGGTGACCTTCAGTTTTTATTAAGGCTGCTTTTTAGAAAATCCAGCATGGCGCGCGTCTTACGCGGCATAAAGCTTTGATCCGGATATATTGCCCAAGCGGCGGTGTCGAATTCCGTCGCAGTTACATCATGTTCGGGAAAAAGATCAATCAAACGGCCTGCCGCAAGATCGTCGCGCACGATCCAGTCGGCCAGCAACGCCGGACCAAGGCCAGCCAGCGCCGCGCTTCGCAATGCCAGTGCCGAGGTCATCGCCACGCGCCCCTGTACTTCAATCCGATTGATCCGCTCCTTCCCATCACGGAATGCCCAGATGTTGCGCAATTCCGGCAAAGCGTAGGTCAGGCACTCCTGCGTCGTCAGATCATGCGGTGTATTGATGTCGTCTCGGCCTGACCAATCCGGGCTGGCGCAGACCCGATAGCGGGTTTCGAACAATCGCGTTACGATACCTTCACCGGTGATCTTCGGCCCAAGTCGAATGGCAAGATCAAGACCTTCGGTCACCAGATCAAGCTTTGCATCAGTCAGGATCAGATCCAGCCTTAGTTCAGGAAAGCGCGCCTGCATATCTGGCAGCAATGGCACCAGCAGGCACTGCCCAAGCGCCACTGAGGTGGTCATCCGAAGGGTGCCACGGGGGCTGCTCGTCAAGTCCTGCAGTGCCTCGCAGCTTTCATCCAGGTCAGCGAGGATGCGTTCAGCATCGCGCCGAAACTTTGTTCCGGCCTCGGTCAGAGTCATGCGTCTTGTGGTGCGATGGAAAAGGCGTGTGCCCAACTCTGCCTCTAGCTGGGCGATCCGGCGCGAGACGGTGGTTGGATCTGTGCCATGCTCCACCGCTGTGGCGGCGAAGCTCAGCCGTTGGGCCGCAATCAGAAACAGTCGTAGAGTGCCAATCTCCATTCCTGCATAATTTGCAGGAATGAGGTGTACTTCAACCCGTTTATCGCGTCGTCATGGCGCTATATCCTCTGGTCAAAGGATAAAAGGAGACGCCTATGTCTGACGTAACGAAAACCGCCATTATCACCGGTGCCAGCCGTGGCATTGGTGCCGCAGCGGCGCATGAGTTGGCCGCCCAAGGCTATGCCGTGATGCTGGCCGCGCGCAATGCGGACGCGATCAATGCGTTGGCCGCCGAGATCACGCAGGCTGGTGGGCAGGCGATGGCGCTGCCGGTGGATGTCAGCCGCTGGTATGGTGTCGAGTTGCTGGTCAATCGCACGGTCAAGGCCTTCGGTCGGCTGGATCTGATGGTGAACAATGCCGGGGTGATAGACCCGATTGGCCCGTTGATGACCTCGGATCCTGAAAGCTGGGGGCATGCGGCGGATATCAACTACAAAGGCATCTACTATGGCCTTCGGGCGGCGATGCCGGTGATGGCGCAGCAGGGCAGTGGGGTGATCGTGAATATCTCGTCGGGGGCTGCGACCTCGGATCTGGAAGGGTGGAGCATGTATTGTTCCTCCAAGGCGGCGGCTGCGATGCTGACCCGCTGTGCACAGCGCGAGGCACCTAAAGCTGTGCGGGTTGTCGGGCTGTCACCGGGAACCGTGGCGACAGAGATGCAGGTGACGATCAAGGCGTCGGGGATAAATCCGGTCAGCCAACTGGACCCATCGGTTCATATCCCGGCGGAGTGGCCTGCAAAGGCCATCGCCTGGCTGGCGACAGATGACGCGGCAGAGTTCGCCGGAACCGATGTCAGTCTGCGCGACGAGGATATCCGCAGGCGGATTGGTCTTGCTGTCGAATGATAGGGCTTGATCTCAAGTATACTTGAGCAATTACAGACGCCGGATGATGGGCTGGCGGGGATTTGCGCTGCCAGCCGCAAACACCAATTCCGGAGACGATTTATGCACGTTCTGACAGTTCTTGATCATCCTGATAGCACTTCGTTTAAAGCGTTTCGGGATAAACCTGAGACACAAGCTTATCCCGAAACGCGGTGATAAGCCTATAGAGTGTACGCGTTTCGATTTTAGGTGATGTCTCATGGTAAACTCGAAACGCTTTAGTGCGGCAGTTGCCGAAAAATTCATGGCCGGGGCTGTCGCTGCGAGGCATTCAGCAGAACTGGCAGATCTGCACGCCGAGGGATTTGATCCACGCTGGTCCCTTGCGGATATCGGGGCCGATGGCGGCAAAACCACGCCCGCCGATGTCGCGCGAGAGCAGCAAAGGATCGCGCGGGCTGATGCGATCTGTCTTGTCTTTCCGCTGTTCTGGTGGGGTATGCCTGCGATGATGAAGGGCTGGGTCGACCGGGTCTGGCATTGGGGCTGGGCCTATGATCAGTTGGACAACCCCGAAAAATCGCTTCAGCCCGCACGCCCTGGTATTCTGCTTGTCCCTGCGGGTGCGCGCTCTGACGAGATGGAGAAAGAGGGGTATCGGGCCGCTTTGGAGACAGAGTGGATAAAGGGTACGTTCGGGTATTTTGGGCTTACCCCGCGAAGACTGGAATTGCTTTGCGGCTCAAAGGGGTCTGAGGAACAGCGGAACGCATTGCTGGAACGAAGCTATCAAGTCGAGCACGATCTTTGATCGCCCCAACAAAAGGGCAAGAGCATAATGCGAAAAACCTGTATCATCTAATGCTGCCTGAAATCAAAGATTTCAACGCGTTAGATGATACTGGATATCTCTGGTATTTCGCGAGACGCTATGACGCAATGGCAAAGCTTGGGCGTCGGCGCTTCTGCATCAGTCTTGCGGGTCGACCATTTCCTCGCCACGGGCCTTGCCGATAAGGAACAGGATCGCGAACAGCACTACCGCCAATGCAGCGGCTTCCAGCAGATAGCCGAATCCTGTGGCGATGCCGACAACGCCAGTGCCCCAGACGGCCGCACCGCTGCCGACGCCTCGTAGTTTGCCTTCGTCGCGGTTCGACATGATCGATCCTGCGCCAAGAAAGCCGATACCTCCGATCACACCAGATATGATCCGAGACAAATCAAAAGACAGCCCATCTGCATTTGCTTCATGCGCCAAGTTTACGCTGATCATGCATAAAACCGCAGAAGATGTGCAGATCAGCATGTAGGCGCGCAAGCCCAATGGTTTGGCTTTCATTTCCCGGTCAATCCCAACCAGAAATCCTAACAGCGCAGCTACGCCCAGCCTGATCAGGAAGGTCTGCGTGTCGATGGCAGCCAACGCGCCCATTACTGTTCGGGCACCAGAATTTCACGCTTGCCAACAGCATTGGCCGCCCCGACCACGCCCTGTTCTTCCATCTGCTCAACCAGCCGCGCGGCCTTGTTGTAGCCGATGGCCAGTTTGCGCTGGATATAGGAGGTGGAGCATTTGCGGTCCCGCGCCACAATCGCAACAGCCTGATCATAAAGCGCGTCTTCGCCATTGGTGTTGCCGCCTAGGCCGAGCACCTGATCAATATTGCTTTCAACCTCGCTATCCGGGCCTTCGACCACACCCGAGACGTAATCCGGCGCGCCCTGCAGCTTGAGGAAGTTGACGATTTCCTCAACCTCTTCGTCCGAAACGAACGGGGCATGCACACGGGTGATGCGCCCGCCGCCAGCCATGTAAAGCATATCGCCCATGCCCAACAGCTGTTCTGCCCCTTGCTCGCCCAGAATGGTGCGGCTGTCGATTTTCGAGGTGACCTGGAAGGAAATCCGGGTCGGGAAGTTGGCCTTGATCGTGCCGGTGATCACATCGACCGAGGGGCGCTGTGTCGCCATAATCAGATGAATGCCCGAGGCCCGCGCCATCTGCGCCAGTCGCTGGATACAAGCCTCGATCTCTTTGCCTGCGACCATCATCAGGTCGGCCATTTCGTCAACGATAACGACGATGAATGGCATCTTTTCGGGATCATACTCTTCGGTTTCAAAGACCGGCTCGCCGGTGGCATCGTCAAATCCGGTCTGTACCGTGCGGGTAAAGCCTTCGCCCTTGTCCAGCGCGTCCTGCACCCGGGAATTATAGCCGTCGATATTGCGCACGCCCATCTTGGACATCTTACGATACCGCTCTTCCATCTCGGCCACGACCCATTTCAGGGCAACAACGGCTTTCTTGGGATCGGTTACAACTGGTGACAGAAGGTGGGGGATGCCGTCATAGACTGACAGTTCCAGCATTTTCGGGTCGATCATGATCATGCGGCATTCATCTGGGGTCAGCCGGTATAGAAGGCTAAGGATCATGGTGTTGATCGCCACGGACTTACCCGAGCCCGTTGTCCCTGCAATCAGCAGATGCGGCATGCGGGCTAGGTTGACCACCACGGGTTCGCCACCGATATCCTTGCCTAATGCCAGTGGCAGCGCGTGTTTTTTATCGTCATAGGCTTTGGCCGACAGGATTTCGCGCAGGATCACCTTTTCGCGAAAATCATTGGGCAGTTCGATGCCGATAACAGACCGGCCCGGGACGGTGGACACACGCGCCGCCAGGGCAGACATTGACCGGGCGATATCATCGGCCAGACCGATGACGCGGCTGGCTTTCAGACCTGGGGCCGGTTCCAGTTCATACATGGTGACAACCGGGCCGGGGCGGACAGAGACGATCTCGCCCTTCACGCCATAATCATCCAGCACGCTCTCCAGCATGCGGGCGTTTTCTTCCAGCGCGTCATCGGAAAGCTGCGCACGTTGAATATCGACCGGATTCTGCAACAGGCTGATGGGCGGCAAATCATAGCCCTCGCCGCTGGCCTCCAACTGCAGGCTGGGTTGTTCGTCGCGCCGGGCGCGCGCACTTTTGGTCACCGGTTTGCGCTGCTGCTGGACGCGAGGTTCGCTGCGCGGTTCGGGTGTGGCGACCGGTGCCGGGGTGGGATCGAGAATGGGGTCTTCTGCGTCGTCCATAGGTTCATCGCGGCTGACACCCCCCAAAGTCAGGGGCGGGTCTTGGCGCGGTGTATGAAGTTCCTCTTCCAACAGCGCCTCGTCATCGACCGGGATACCAGCGGAGTGGCGGGCCTTTACTGCGGCTGATATACGGGCCATCACGCGATCTTCATCGGGCGGCGGCACGTCCGGCCCAGCGGTGATTTCGCTGCGATGCACTTTGGGGGCGGCACGTGCGTCTTCGACAACATCAGCCGAGGTCAGCACAACGCTGTCGCTATCGACCCGCGTCCGCGCAGCCTTGGCCCGGCGTGCCCCAGCGACCGTGCCTTTGCCCGCACCTGAGACCAGCCGAAGAATGCCGTCATAGGCAACAACGATACCGTAGCGAGTAAAACGCAGCAGGTTCCTAAATTCCGACCAGTTCACACCAAGCGAAAGCAAGCCGAAGAAGACAAAGGCCACCGCCAGCACCAGCGTCACCGCCACAAGTGCGGATCGTATTGGCAGCGGTGTAAAGGACAGCAGGCTGCCCAGCACGGAATCCCCCAGCATTCCGCCCAGGCCATAGCCGAATGTCCAATCCAGCGGGGGGATATGGGCTGCGGCAAAAACCGCAGAAATGGCGATGGCAATTGGTGTCAGAATGATCCGGCTGACGATGCGTTCCTCGCCCCGGTGCCGGATCAGTCGCAGGCCCCAGACGACCAGCGCAATGGGAATGCCATAGGCCGCCCAGCCCAGGGCACGATGCAGTGGTTCGGCCAGCGATGCCCCCAACAGACCCAAAGCATTGGTCGGGGCGTCATCCGTGGCGGAAAAGATGCTGGGGTCCAGCGGATTGTAGGTCCATAGCGTGATAAAGGCCGCGCAGCCCAGCACGGTCAGGGCAAGCCCGATCAGTTCGGCGCCACGGCGGCGCAAGGCCGCCTCGGTCTTTTGTTCGACGAGGGGCGCGCGGCGTGACCGTGCAGGTTTCGATTTTGCTCTGGCTCTGGCCATTGCTTAACTCAAACAATCTCTGATCGCGGTCAGGCCGCGGTCTATCTGGTCTTCCGGGGCGACAAGGGCTGCGCGAATATATTCGCGTCCCGGGTTCTTCCTGCCATCGCTTAGGTCGCGCGACAGATAAGCACCCGGCAACACCTTTACCCCGGCTTTTTTCCAAATCTCAAGTGCTGTGCGTTCCCCATCGTCTACTTTTATCCACAGGAAAAATCCTGCTTCGGGCGAGGTATAGCCTGGGCAATTTCCCAAAATGCGGTCCGCGATGTCGAATTTGCGGGCGTAAGCAGCGCGGTTTTCGACGACATGTGCTTCGTCCTGCCAGCAGGCGGCGGCGGCATGTTGCAGCGGCAAGGGCAGGGGTGCGCCTGCATAGGATCGCAACTGCGTCATGCGCCGCGTTGCCTGCGGCCCGGCAACGGCAAAGCCGGACCGCAGGCCTGGCAAATTGGACCGTTTTGACAGCGAATGAAAGGCGACGACCCGTTCCGGGTTGGCATTTGCCCGCAAGGCCCCTGCGGGCGGCGCGGTGCGGTAAATCTCGCTATAGCATTCGTCGGCCAGGACGATGAAATCATGAGCCTCGGCCAGATCCAGCAGGCTTTGCCAATAGGCGGCATCTGCCACAGCCCCTTGCGGATTGGACGGTGAGCACATGTAAACCAGCGTCGTGCGGTTCAGCACAGCCGGGGCGACTGAGGCAAAATCTGGTAAAAACCCGGTTTCTGAGGTCGCGTTGACATAGACCGGTTCCGCGCCAGCGGCCAGTGCTGCAGCGGCGTAACATTGATAGAACGGGTTGGGCAGCAGGATGGCCGGTTGCTGGCCGTTCTTCACCTCAGGTGACAAGGCCAAAGCGGCATTGAACAGCCCCTCCCGGGTGCCGTTCAGTGGCAGAATGCGGGCTTCGGGATCAATGCTGACATCATAACGCCCGGCCAGCCAGTCGGCGATGGCCTGCCGCAGCTCTGCCAGCCCCTCGTTCGGCGGATAGCGGTTGAAACCCGCGCTGTGGGTGCGGATGACGTCTGTTACAAACTCAGGGAAGACGTGCTTCGGCTCGCCAATGGACATGGCGATTTCCGGCCCACCCGGCGGGGTGCCGTGAAGAAGCGCGCGCAAACGCGGGAACGCGTATTCCGGTAGGTCCGAGAACCGTTCGGGGTACTGCATCTTTACTGCCTCGGCTTAGGGTCTGATGCCCTGTTTGAAAAGCAGGGTAACGGCGCGGATTCCGTCGGTCCAGAGGGCGGGAGATTTCCCTTAGGACAGTGTCTTTTCCACCGCAGCCGCCAGCGACAGCAGTTTTGCCTCCTGTCCCGGATGTGCCAGCAACATCACCCCGCAGGAGGGCGTGCCGGTTGGCAGAGTGATGGCGGCCAGACCCATCAGGTTGCCGACGCGGGTGTTGCGCAGACATTCCAGATTGCGGGCGGTAAAAAATGCCTCATCTGCCAGCAGTTGGTCCACCGGTGGCGGAAGGATCGGCACCGTTGGCATCACGACCGCATCAAAGCCCTCGGTTTCCGCGCACCAATCACGCCGCAGTTCATCCAGGCGTCGCCAGGCGCGGACATAATCCACACCGGAATGATCCTGACCTGCCTCGAACCGGGTACGGATGCGCTGGTACATCAGATCACCCCGCGCCTCGATGGTTTCGCCCCAGATGCCATAGGCCTCGGTCGTATAAAGCACACCGGACAGGGGCAGGGCGGCGTCGACGGCGGGGCTGGACTGGGTCTCGACCTTCGCGCCAGCAGCAGCAATGCGGGTGATGGCTGCCTCGGCCGCTGCTTGTGGTGCATTGTCCAATGGTGCGGTGGCGGCGGTGTTCAGCACCATCAGCCGTGCCGACGATAGATCCATCTGCGGCAAAGCTGTGGCCGAATGTCCCTTCAAAGCGGCATAGAGCAAGGCGGCGTCCTCAACCGTGCGGCAGAGCGGGCCGATAGTGTCAAATTTCTCGCAGAGCGGCACGACGCCAGTTGCGGTCAGATCACCATGCGCGGTCTTGAAACCCACCAGATCGTTCCAGGCCGCAGGTACGCGCACCGAACCACCCGTATCAGAGCCGATCCCCGCCGTTGCCAGCCCATAGGCCACCGATGCCGCTGCCCCGGAAGAGGACCCACCCGGTGCCACGTCCGCCCCGTGCCGGTTCGGTGGTGTCGCGGTGACCGGATTCAGTCCCAGACCGGAAAACGCCAGCTCGGTCATATGTGTCTTGCCCAGACAGATCGTGCCGGCTGCTGTTCCATTGGTCAGCACCTGCGCGTCACGATCCGGTACCTGGCCCTGCAGCATGGCGCAGCCTGACTCAGTCGCTACACCTTTGGTGTCGAAAAGGTCTTTCCAGCTGATCGGCACCCCATCCAGCGGCCCAAGGCGGCGGTCTTCGCGGTGCCGTTTGCGCGCCGCCTCGGCCTCGGACCGGGCGCGGTCTGGCGTGGTGCGGGCGTAGATACCGTCAGGGCCGCTGGCGATGGCGTCCAGGTAGGCCTCGGTCAAGTCCACGGGATCAAGACCCGCGGCGATATCGCGTCCGAGATCAGCAGCAGATCGGGTCAGGTCGGGGGCGGTCATTATGGTCTCCGGGCTTTGTTGCGGCACCGTAGCCTGCACGCGGTGGGTTTGGAAACCATTCGATGCGCGCAGGCGTCGCGTGGACAAATCCGGGAAACGCGCCATAGTGCGGGGCATGAAACATAGCGATGTCCTGATCGTTGGTGGTGGCCTGACCGGCCTGATTCTGGCCCTGGCTTTGGCCCGGGGCGGCATTGCGTCGCGTGTCCTGGATGCGGCCCCCAAAGCCGCCCTGAAAGCACCGGATTTCGACGGGCGCGGGTATGCGTTGGCGTTGTCAACGGTCCGGATGCTGACGGCGCCGGGTCTTTGGGATGAGGTTGCGGATCAAGCGCAGCCGATTCTGGATGTCAAAGTGTCTGATGGACGGGTGGGGGAAGGACCCTCGCCGCTTTATCTGCACTTTGATCATCATGAGATCGAGGAAGGCCCGATGGGTCAGATCCTTGAGGATCGTCACTTGCGTAAAGCCGTGCTTGAAGCGGCGGAGGCCGAGCCGCTGATCGCGGTTGAAAATGGCGTCTCGGTCACCGATCAGGCGGTCAGGCCCGGTGGTGTTTCCGTTACCACCCGGGAGGGACCCCATGACGGGGTGCTTTTGGTGGGGTGTGACGGGCGCGGCAGTGAGACTGCCCGCCGCGCCGGGATTAAACGGACGGAATGGAGCTATCAGCAAACCTCGCTGGTTTGCGCCATTGATCACGAACATCCTCATAACGGCATCGCGCATCAGCTGTTCCTGCCTGCCGGGCCGCTGGCAATTCTGCCCTTGCCCGGCAACCGCTCCTCTATCGTGTGGACCGAGACGACTGAGCGTGCAGCGGATATCAACGCAAAGGATGACGCGGGATATCTGAATGCCCTGCGACCCCGTTTCGGCGGCTTTTTGGGGGATATCTCGTTGGCCGGTCGTCGCTTCAGCTACCCGCTGGGCCTATCGCTGGCCCAGTCGCTGACGGCGCCCCGTGTCGTGCTGGCCGGTGATGCGGCGCATGGCATCCATCCGCTGGCGGGGCAGGGCCTGAACCTTGGGCTGCGTGATGTCGCTGCTTTGGCAGAGGTTCTGGTCCAGGCAAAACGCCGGGGCGAAGATATCGGCGCGCCAGATGTGCTGGACCGCTACCGCCGCTGGCGCAGTTTTGACATCGCGGCGATGGCGGCTGCCACGGACGGGATAAACCGGGTGTTCTCCAACGACAACCCGCTGCTGCGGCTGGGCCGCGATCTGGCGCTGGGTGCGATTAACAAGACGCCTGTGCTGCGCCGGACCATGATCCGGCAGGCCGCCGGGTTGTCGGGGGATTTACCAGCGCTGATGAAGGGCAGATTGCCGTAGACCTGCGATGCAGGTTCAGTTCGCCCGGAACATTGGTAAATATCGGATGTAAAGCGCGCTCATAAAGTTATTTGAGAGCGCCAGAGGAATTGCTTCAAGTTCGCCAATTTGTTTGTTGTGAAAATTGAAAGCGATCATCCGAGGCTCGACCTCGGGCACGGTTATCGCGACCGGGCTTTTGAAAATGTCTACATAAGTTCTGTCCACATCAAGCGATCGCTATTCAGGCCACTCCGCTTCTATGCGCGTGGCCGCGCGCTTTGCATCATCTGGGTTATACATCAGGAATGCCGCCGTCACCTGTTCCCGCGTTCCATCGGTCATCGTGACTATCACGCCAAGGGACCACAGCCCCAATGGGCTGGGAGGTTTGTTTTTGCGGCAGGATCGCGTGGCATACCCAGGGAAAAGACATCAGGATTGCTTACCACCCGCACCTCAATAATACGCATATCCTGAGGCAGAACCTCGGCCAGCCCTTTTGCGAGCGCATCAATTGCGAAGTGTTTGGTCAACGGTTTGATTCTGCTGTTGAAATGCATCAGCAGCCATGACTTTGAGGTAGAGCAGTAGACATTCTTGCCATCGAGCACGACACGTGACACCTTTCCAAGGTCGCCCCGAACGGATCTGCGGGATCGCGTTTTGCCAGATCGATTTTGAAATCTTCACCGCCCCGAGTAAACACCGTCAGGCCGTCGCTGGTCGTTTTCATAGCCCTGATTAACGAGAACGTCAGAAATCTCCTCAGACATGTCGGTAGACAGCTCAATCCGCTAGGAAGTCAACGGCGGCATCTCTACAGATGCAAATGATTCGACATCCGCCATAGTAAAGCCGACGCGAGATTTCTAATCCTCGTCCAAGTATAGATAAAGTCTGTCGCGAATCGAATTTGGTGCTGCCAGGCCAAAGGCAAAAATATCCTCCGCTCCATTTGCTCCGAACCGACCCAGGTCTACGTCCCGTGACGCAGCCGTGTTGTGGAACGAGACGGCGATTCCCAAGTCATCTTTCATAATCGCCGTTACAGGAACATTATCAAAGGCCTGCATCATTCTATCAAGATCAGTTTGTGCCAGAAGTGCTGAAGGAAAGCAGACAATAGCTGCAATAAATCGGCCCAGTTTATGCATCTTCATTTTCACGCCCCCAACGTCTGTTTTGTGTCCGGGCGACTTTCCGTCATCCACATGTGAAGTCAACGGGCGAAATCCGTTTAGCGGATGTTTCGGCAAAGGATCGGACATTTTCGAAGTTCAGTTGAAGGTGATTCAATTGGGAAAGCTGCTGATATCTCAGACGGCCCGTGAACCATGCCACATGATCCAACGACATATTCAGGTATCGTAACAGATATGCGTCGTACGACCGAAAGGAAGGCGTCGCAGGTCAAACAAGGAGAACAGAAATGCAGTATTTCAATACCCTGAGAACGGCTCTGATTTCAGCATTTGCGTTTGCGGCAATTGCGTCGCCAGCAAGCGCCTGTGTCACCAGCGTTTGGACAAAAACTGGGGGCGACAGCTTTGCTGAAAAGATCGAGGGCAAGGACTGTGGTGGAACGATGTCCGTGCGCATGACCGGCGGATTTGGCGATACCGGCTGGATTCCGATGTTTAAGAACGGAACGTCAGACTTTATGGCTCAGTATGGCGATGGTCGGGTTCTGACAGATATCCATATGAAGGTAGACGGTCTGACCATGAAAGGGTCGTTCCACCACAAGGCGGCCACCGGCGCGACGACAACCCAAGGGACATACGTGTTGACAGGCCTTTGAGGCTGCCCGCCGCTCAGCCAATTGCTGGGCGGCGCGGATATAAGGGCAGATGTCAGATGAGGCTGTTAAGCCCTGTCAGGTATCTGGACCTGCAGCAGGCCAAATCCCGTGCGATTGTTCCAACCGCTGCCCGCTGGCCTTAAGGCTGTATCGCGCAGCAGCTTGAACAGATCGGTTGATGTGCCACAAAAGGACCCGCTGCGCATGGCGGCAATAGTGCCCGCAACCACGGCACAAGCGGCAGACGAACCTGTATTCGTCGCATAGGCATCGTTATTCTCGGCAAACCAGGACGGTGCGCAAAGGTCTGGCTTGGGGGCGTCTTCGCCGTATTTCAGGCTATCGGGTCCATCGCCCTGCGAAGATGCGCCGACCCAGCGGCCCGACACATCCACCGCCCCAACGGTCAACACGCCCGCCAAAGCATTCGCTCCGTTGAGGCAGCGGTTCGGGCCGCGGAAATAAGCGCCAGAGCCGCTATTGGGCTCAAATTTCCCGGCATTGCCTGCGGCAAAGACGATATCAAAATCGCTCGACATCGCTTGGATGGTCGCAGTGGCGATGTTGTCGATGCCGTCGATATAGCGTTTGTTTACTGCAGCCGTACGGTACTGCTGCACAGGATCGGCGACCGACCATGCATTGACCAGAATCCACGGCTGCGCCTTGTAAGTCGATGCGTTTCGCGCCGCGAGAATGCTGTCGGACAGCTTTGCTACATCGGTCTCAAAGGCCGAAACATCCATGACCCGCGATGGCAAAAGCGGCGCATCATATATCCGGGCCTTAGGCGCCAGCCGCAGGACATTGCGCACAATCATGGAGGTATGCCAGCTGGCCGGGGCAGTGAAGGGATCGCGATAGGTCCCCGGTGCGGCACGACCATCAGGCCGGTAAAGCTGCGCCTCGAACGCGTCGATGGCCGGGTCATCCAGCGCACCGATACCACGCGCATATCCGCGATTAATTCCCTCATCGACAATCACAACGTTGACATTGCTACCATCGCGATCACCGGGCACACCTGTGGTCAGACCATGCGCGGCCCAAGGTGCCCCGATCAGCTGCATCGCCTGCGCGGCGCGACCAAAAGCCGACTTGCCGAACTTGGCAGTGCTGAAATGACCCTGAACGTCGGAATACCCTACAGGCGACTTGGCGACCGATGCCGGCACACTCATGACTGTTTTCCCTGACTAACCACGATTTTCCTTAGCCTATGCCCGCTGAATGGCCACGAGAAAGCGATAAAAGCCACACCAGACCAAAAAGGCTGAATTTTTTCGCAATGCCAACTGTCTCAGGGCTGACAGAAGTGGGTAAAAAAACCTATAGTGGCGCTGTTCTGACTACATCAGACGGGGGAATATGAAGGTCCAGACGGTCCCAATTGCGGAACGGGAGCGGCAGTTGCTCTGCGTCGTCTTCGCCGATATGGCGGGGTATTCGGCGCTGACGTCAAAGGATGAAACCGGCACGCACACAATGTGGATGCGATTTGTCGGGGATGTTCTACAGCCGAAATCGGACCTTTACGGCGGTAATGTCGTGCGCCTGCTGGGCGACGGCGTGCTGCTGACCTTTCAAAGCACAACGGCCGCGCTGGATTGGGCGATCAGCGTGCAGACCGCGATCACCGAGGCGCGGGTGGGCAAGACCGCGCCCTATCCCGGCCTGTCCTTGCGGATCGCAGCGCATATCTGCGAGGCGATTCTGGATGGCGACGATGTTTATGGCGATGGCGTGAACATCACCAAGCGCCTGCAGGAAAGCATTGCGCCAGATGGTATCATCATCTCCGAAGATATGTATCATTCCACCCGTCAGGCGATGGATTTTCAGGTGCGCGGTCTTGGGCTGCTGACACTGAAGAATATTGGTCATCCGGTCCGCGCCTACGAGGTGGTGCGCGCGGCAGCAGAGCCGTCCGTTGGCCTGTTGAAAGCGGATGAGGATTTGCCATCCCTGGCCGTCCTGCCCATGCGGAATCTATCAGGGGATGAAGATTTCAAGTATTTCTGCGATGGCGTGGTCGAGGATATCATCACCTCGCTGTCCTCTATGCGCGAATTGCTGGTCATCTCACGCGCATCAGCCCTGGCGCTGGGCAACGCAGATATGGACCCGCGCGAGGTGGGCCGCATTTTGGATGTGAAATACGTGCTGCAGGGCAGCTTGCGCCGATCCGCCACCAAGATGCGCCTGTCAGTGTCCTTGTGCGATACGACGTCGGGTAAGGTACTCTTCTCGTCCAAAAGTGAATTTCCGCACAGCGATATCTTTGAAACGCAGGATAGGATTGTCGAACATGTCGTGTCCTACACGGCACCGAACGTTCGATCATCTGAAAAAGTTAAAGCATTGCGCAAACCCCCTGATAACTTCACGGCCTATGACCTGACGCTCAAGGCCCTGGACTTGATGACTAACCTTAACAAGGATAGTTTCGATACAGCCTTGAAGCATCTGAAGGCGGCTATGGAACTGGACCCCGAGTTTGCCATGCCCGTGGCCTATGCTGCGCGCTGGCACTGCATATATATTGGTCAGGGTTGGGAAAATAACCGTGAGGAATATGTTCGTCGTGCGCAAGATTATGCTGCACTTGCAGTAAAGCTTGATCGGCAAAATGCCTTGGCTTTGGCCGCATACGGTCACGTGAAGGCCTATCTACAGCGCGACTACGAGCAAGCTCTCGTATTTCTGGACCGCGCGAGAGAGATGGGGCCGAGCCAAGCGCTTTCGTGGATTCTGTCGAGCGGTACACTCAGCTATGTGGGGCGACCTGAAGAGGCGATTGAGCACGCCGAGCACGGAATTCGACTCTCGCCAAATGATCCGGATTTGTTTCAGTACTATGATTTTCTGTCAGTCGCTCATTACTGCAGCGGCGACTACGATGAGGCCATTAGATGGTGTGAACGCTCATTCGCTGAAAAGCAGGACTACACATCTAACTGGCGTATGAGCGCTGTTTGCTATTCAGCGGCCGGACAAAAGGATAACGCGGCCAGATTTGTTGAAATGCTGTTGCAAAAAGAACCAAGTTTCAGCGTCGAAAAATACACAAGAAAGCATGTTCCATTTCGAAGCGAAACGGAACAGAAGAAATTTGCAGATCATCTGCGAGCAGCCGGACTTCAGTGATTTTGGGAGAGAGTGCGTGAGTGGTTCTGACAAGGCGAACGCCGTTAACGCGGTAAATGCGGTGAACGCGGTGAACGCAGTGAATGCGGTCAACGCTAATGGAATTGGTGCGGGTGGACGCGACATCGGTATGATGCCCAACGTCGATCCCGCCAATCCTGACGCCGCTCATGAAGATCACTATTGGCATGCCAACGAGTGGCCTCATGCAGAGCCAATGAGTTTTGAAAGTGCGGACCAGAGTGCAGCGCCTGTAAGGTCGCAACACATCTATTCCAACGTTGCAGCCCCAGCATTTGATGAGCGGTTTATCGCGCCGCTTCAGTATGCCCAGTCTTGCTTGATGGAGTATGCAAAGAACTTCTCATTCGGTGATGACCTAAGACCCAAATGGGCGCAGGAAATCGATGGTTGGGCACCGAGTTCTTCCGATAGCAGCACTAAGACCGAGACCGCCAAGGCGAAGTTGGATGAGGAACTTATCGAACTGGTTCGTCTGGCTGAATATCGGCCAGGTATGCTGCCCGAGGGTATAGATCAGCGGCACAATATCGAAGACCATTTTAGGGGAATACTGACCTATAGTCGCTTGACCCACCCATGGACGTCTAAGCTGGTCGGTGTGGCACAGGAATGTGCAACCCTCTCCGTCATGCATTTCAAGCGGACGTATGAACGGCCACGGCCCAGCCAGATTTGCCCGGCCCTGATGCCGCCGATCGACCCACCGCCACATGGCTCATTTCCGTCTGGTCATGCAACGCAGGCGAACACTGTCGCGCAGGTGTTGAAGATGGTGATGCCGGATATGACGCGGGCGCATTTTGGCGACGGCGATCCGCGCCCGCCGCTGGTTCGTGATCCATTGCAGGATATGGCGGATCGTATCGCTCGGGCGCGCGAGGTGATGGGGTTGCATTACCCCTCGGACAGCGCGGCGGGCCGGGTGTTGGCCGGTTTGATTGTCGAGACGCTTAAGAAATGCTCGTTCTGGGACAAGCTGGTCACAGAGGCCAAGAAGGAATGGTCAGTTAGTTAACGTTTGGGCCGGACCCGGCGTTATCGATGCTGTTTGCCGGGGCATGCGCGTAGGGGGCGGGCGATAAGCCTGTCGCGCATCGCTCTGGTGGCAGGAGACACCGGGCATTTGTGCGCTTAAACAGCGTCAGTTACTCAGCCGTTTCCGCAGTCGTCCGATCACAACACTGACGACAAAGAACAGCACGGCGGCCGAGACAATGCTTGGCCCCGTCTGACTGTCCAGATGCCAGGACGTCCAGAGACCACCCCCGACCGAGGCCACGCCGATCAGCGTGGCCAGTACCGCCATCGCCTCGGGAGAGCGGACCAGCGGGCGGGCGGCGGCGGCTGGGATGATCAGCAAAGCGGTGATCATCAGCGCCCCGACAACTTTTATCGCAACCGCAACCAGCACCGCCAGAGACAGGGTCAGGACCATCTGTGCCCGGCGCGGATTGATCCCCGACGCCTGAGCCAGATCAGGATTGATCGTCGCGGTCAGCAGCGCATTCCAATTTGACAGAATGGCCACCAGAACCGCAGCGGCACCAACCAATATCAGCGCTAGATCACCTTTGGTGACAGTCACGATGTCGCCGACCAGGATGGCTTCGGGATCGATCATGCGTGCATCGGTCAGCGACAGGGCCAAAAGGCCAAGCGCCAGACCAGCATGGGCCACCACGCCCAACAGGGTATCCGCCGCGAATTGACGATTGCTGCCCAAGGTCACCGTGAACGCGACGATCAGCGCAATGGCCAGCACACCGACAAAGATCGGAAATGAAAATGCGACCGCCAGCGCAACGCCCAGAATCGAGCCATGCGCGGTGGCATCGCCAAAATAGGCCATGCGGCGCCAGACCACGATACATCCCAACGGCCCGGCGGCCAGAACGACTGCAAGACCGGCCAGAAGGGCGCGCAGCATGAAATCGTCAAGCATGATCGCATCCCTCATGGTCGTGATTGTGATCATGCTCGTGCTCGTGCTGATACAGCGCCAGCGCGCCCGCCGTTCCATGCCCGAACAATGCACGGTATTCCGGGGCGGCGCGCACCACATGCGGGGTGCCCTGACAGCAGACATGCCCGTTCAGGCAGATCACCCGGTCCGAGGCGCTCATCACCACATGCAGGTCGTGACTGACCATCAGGACAGCGCAGCCCCACTCTGTCCGGACACGCTCGATCAGTTGGTAAAACTCGGCCACGGCGGGCTGATCCAGCCCTTGTGTTGGTTCGTCCAGAACCAGCAAGTCCGGCTCGCTCAGAAGGGCGCGGGCCAGCAGGACGCGCTGGAACTGGCCGCCTGATAGCGTGGCCAGCATCCGGCCCGTTAGATCGCTGATGCCAGTTTCCGCAATGACATGCGTCAGACGATCCGGTTCCGGGCGATGCGGCAAGGTCAGAAAACGGGCCGCGGTCAGGGGCAGGGTCGGATCAATATGCAACCGTTGCGGCACATAGCCGATGCGCAAGCCTGTGGTGCGAAGAATGGTGCCGGATGTCGGGCGCTCAGCACCGATCAGCAGCCGTAGCAGGGTCGACTTGCCCGAGCCGTTTGGACCAACGACAGTGATAATCTCGCCCTTTGTAAGGCTGAAGTCGACGTCTGACAGTATCGCGTTCCCTGCGATTGTCAGGCCCAGGCCACGGGCTTCGATCAGGCTCATCTTGCGCTCTGGCAAGTGGCGCAGAGGCCGGTCGCCTCGACATTGATCATGTCGACCTGAAATCCACCGGTTTCTGGCAACAGATCTGCCGCCAGCGGGGTTTCTTCCACACGGTCACAGGCGCGGCAAATCAGAAAGGCAGCGCTGTGGCTATGGTCGGGGCAACTGCAGGCAATAAAGGCATTCAGGCGATGGATCCGGTGAACAATGCCCAGCTCCCGAAGAAAGTCCAAAGCCCGGTAGGCCACGGGGGGCTGTGCGGGCTGACCTTCGGCATGCAGACGCTCTAACACTTCATAAGCGCCCATGGCCCGGTGATCCTCAAGCAGGATCTCCAAGACGCGCCGCCGGGCGGGTGTCAGACGCAGACCCCTGGCTGTGGCCCGCGCCTCAGCCGCTGCGATTGCGTCTGATATGCAGCGCTGATGATCATGTTTTGTGAAAGCCGAAGAACCGGCGGGGGCGTCATTCATAGCGGTTGACCGTTATAGTATAACATGCGTATCTATAGCCCGCTTCAATTCTGCATTTCAAGGAGTTTCCCATGCGTCTTCTGCCCGTTGCCGCCTCTGTCTGCCTGTTGGCTGGGCAGGTGTTTGCCGAGGCTCCCAAAGTGGTGACCGATATTGCACCAGTGCATTCCCTGGTTGCAAGGGTAATGCAGGGTGTTGGCGATCCTCAGATTTTGGTGGAACCGGGGGCAGGCTCGCCGCATGGCGTATCGCTGAAGCCATCTCAGGCCCGGATGTTGTCTGAGGCAGACCTGATCATATGGGTCGGGCCGCAGTTGACGCCCTGGCTGGATAAGGCCGTCGACGGGCTGGGTGCAGGCACGCCGCAGGTCGTGTTGCACGACCTACCTGATCTGCCGCTGAAGCCATTCCGAACAGGTGCGCTTTTTGCCACCGAAGAGCATGAGGGGCATGATGATCATGAAGGCGCCAAGCCTGACGAGGAACACGTGCATGCGGATGAGCACGAGCACGAAGACGACCACAGGGATGAACACGAAGATGAGCATGGCCATCATCACCATGGTGACGGACCGGACCCACATGCCTGGATGGACCCGGAAATCGCCGCGCTCTGGGTGGAGGCAATCGCTGATGCGCTGGCAGCGGCAGACCCGGACAATGCCGCAATCTATCGTCGCAATGCTGTAGAAGCCCAGACAGAGCTTGCAGTTCTGACAGCAGAGATCGACGAGATGCTGACCCCGGCGAAGGGCAAACCATTCCTCGTTTACCATGACGCATTCCAGTATTTTGAAACGCGCTTTGGTCTGGAAGCGATCGGGGCGATTCAGGACGGCCATGCGAACCGTCCGGGTCCGGCAAGGCTGGCTTCATTGCGCAAGGTGATCGAGCATGAGGGCGTGACCTGCATCATGGCAGAACCCAAAGTCGATGCCTCGGCCATCGATGTGGTGATTGAGGGCAGCGATGCGATCCGGGTGAGCACGGCAGATCAACTGGGCACCGACCTGCCCGCCGGTGCAGATCTTTACCCGGAGATGCTGCGGAACATGGCAACCGCCGCCCTGGAGTGTCTGAGCGGCAAGTAAGTCCTGGGTCTCGCGGCCACGGTTCGGATAGCGTGCGCTGATCCGAACAGCCCTTAACCTTCGGGCGGGCGATGCCAATCCATCGCCCGCTGAACCCAGCCGCGCGGCATACCGTGGCCGCCCGGTGTCAGGCACATGCGGATCTCTTGGCCTGTTTTGCAGCTGGTCCAGCTGCGGCACCAGAACTCCGCTTCAATGCTCCGAGTGTCCGGTGCGCTGGCGCATTGGTTGGTGGCGCGCAGCAGGCTAAGACCCTCGAACACATCGCCCTGATGCCAGTTGTGGATGGGGCGTCCCTCCAGCGGGACGGTTTTGTCCGCAAAGCCATGGATATGCAGCATCCGGCGTGGTCCGCCCGGGCAGGTATCCTCGGGGATTGGTCGGCGCAATGCCCCGGCCAGCGCGACAACCGCCCCTATGGGACGCTCTGAATAGCAGGCAAACATCCAGGCCATCGACCCGCCAGATGAAAACCCGGACACCAGCAGATCAATCTCGGTCACGCCCAAACGCTGCATGACGTCATCCAGCATGGCCTCGGTGAAGGCAACGTCATCGCGTGCGCTCCGGACATCAGGCCGCGCTGGCCACCCTAGTGTGTTCCGACCGGCACGTGCGGCCCCATCCGGCGCGATGACAATATAGCCAGCTTCGGTAAAGCGCTTGGCCATCCCGCCACGCAACTGCGCTTGGCCAGAGCTTGCATGACCATGAAAAAACACCAGAACCGGCTGCGGCGGACCGCCCGGATCGGGCGCCCAGTTCTCAGGCACAGCCATATGATAGCGGCCCGGGACAGGTCCATCGACGCTGCACCCGGTATCGGCCGGACAAGGGCGATCAAAGGCGGGCGACGCCGTCGGGAGGAAAAGCAAAAACGCAAAGAGGATATGTCGCATACCGGCCAGCCTGCCATATCGCAGCAGCTATGCCGAGATGGGGCCTCGCCCACAGCCAGTCAAATTGCGGTGATCAGGGTGCGTTTCGCCTCATCCGCATTGAAAGCCCATATCAACCATGGCCCGGCGTGTTCTGATCCTGCCATAGCTCGACCAGAGCACCGCGCCCCTGAACCGCGCGTGCCGCCAGATCAGCACCTTGCTGCATCGCGGCCTTTAACCCCTGACCGGTCAGCAGTGCCGCCAAAGCACCGGCATTAAACGAATCTCCGGCAGCGGTGCTGTCGACGACATCCGTGATCCGGGGTGGGTCCAGCACGACAATATCGTCCGCCTCGGACCAACCGGTCATCGGGCCTGCGCCGTTCTTGACGATCACCGTCTTGGCCCCGGCCTGACGATAGCGGGCAACCGTGGCTGCAGGATCAGCATCGCCAAAACCCGCCTGCTCTTCATCAAAGGATGGCAGAACGATGCTGGCGCATGTAGCTGCCTCGGACAAAGCAGCGCACATGACGGACGTATTCGGCCAGAGGCGCGGGCGCTGATTGGTGTCGAAGATGGTGGTGACGCCGGCGGCGCGCGCGGTGCGTATCACATCAAGAAATGTGGCACGGTCAGCTTCGGGCAGAATGGCCAATGTGATGCCGGAAAAATGCAAGGCCGAAGCATCCTTGATTGCATCCTGCAGCCAGCCTTTATCGGCCGCCAATTGCCGCGCAGCAGACGCGCTGCGCCAATAGGAAAAGCTGCGCTCGCCATTCTCAAGCTCAATCATATAAAGCCCGACACTGCGCGCCGGATCGCGCCGGATGGCCTGCGTCTCGATACCCTGATTGGTCATGAACTGCAGCATCGCTTCCGAGGCCGGGTCCGCGCCGACACAACTGCAATAGCCAACCCGCCAACCCGCCAGCAGACGTTGCGCATACCATGCTGTATTGAACGTATCCCCGGCAAAGCCACGTTGAAACGTGCCGTCTTCGGTCGGGGTCAGTTCGACCATGCATTCACCGATGGCCAGAAACAGGGGTGTGGTCAAGATATGCCTCCGTCAGCTTCGCAATGTTCTAGGCGGCAGAGCCTTCAGGGGAAAGTCAAAACGCGTGGCGCTAGGCATAGGGAGGGCGGCAGAGACTTACTTGACGGCCCGTCCGTAAATCCTGCGAAAAATCATGTTTAAACATGGTGCCACCTGGGCTAGGCTGCACTCCAGATGCAACCGGCTGAAAAGGAGATGTTTATGATTGTCGCCATCTACAGCCGGGCCCACGCTCTGGCGGTCTGACCCGCCGTTTTCGTTGGCCCGAAGGTAAGGCGCCATGCCGGGAGCATGGGGCCCGATGCTTTATATCAAGGGCCTAAACCAATGACATCAGACCGATCTGCGTTGCCCGATCTGGGCTGGCGCAACCATTTTCAGGCGCAGCTGTCGCTTGAAGAATTCGAAACCCTGACCCCAATGCGCGTGACCCATGTGCACCGAACGCATCTTGCGGCAATCGGTGCAGATGGTGACTGCATGTTACCGTTAACGCATGAAATGACCGAGGCCGGTATCGCCGTCGGCGATTGGATACTAAGCGACGGTACCGCTATTCTGCGGGTGCTGGAGCGGACCAGTGTGCTGAACCGGATGGCCGCCGGGACAGAACCGATGGCGCAACTGATCGCGGCCAATGTCGATACCTTGTTCATCGTCAGTTCCTGCAATGCCGATTTCAACATTGCCCGTCTGGAACGGTTTCTGGCGCTGGCCCGGCAGGCCGGGGCCGAGCCGGTGATCGTGCTGACCAAGGCCGATCTGAGCGAGACGGCCGAGACTTATATCGACCGGACCCGTGCCGCGATCCCCGGTATAGAGGGTCTGACCCTGAACGCGACTGACCCGGCCGAGGTTGTGTCCGCCCTTGGTCCATGGTGCGGGCGCGGGCAGACCGTTGCGCTGATCGGGTCCTCTGGCGTTGGCAAGTCGACTTTGGTCAATGCTCTGACCGATGCTGGTCAGGACACGCATGGTATACGTGAGGATGACGCCCACGGTCGGCACACGACAACGGCGCGATCGCTGCACTGTATCGCTGGCGGCGGCTGGCTGGTGGATACGCCCGGCATGCGGGCTTTTCGCTTGCTGGATCAGCGTGAGGGTATCGACGCGGTGTTCGAGGATCTGACAGAGATGGTGCAACACTGCCGGTTCTCTGATTGTGCTCACCAGACGGAACCGGGTTGTGCCATTCTGGCAGCGGTTGAGGCGGGTCAGGTTGACCCGGCCCGCGTCGCCCGTTGGCAAAAGCTGCTGCGCGAGGATGCCCGTCATTCCGAAACTCTAGCAGAGCGGCGGACGAGGGAGCGTGAATTGGGCAAAGTCTATGCCGGTGGCCGCCAGCGCATGAAGGACAAGCGGCGCGGATGGGACGAATAGGGGCCGCCCGGCAGGTTACCTGCCGGGCACCTCACTTGAACTAGAGTTTGCAATTTCGCCGGGTCTGCGCATTCTGCACCTCATGCGCATTCTGTTGACCCTTGCCTTTATGATCCTGCCCCTTGCCGCCACTGCCTGCGGCAGGACGAGCGATTGCCGCGTCGGCGACAGCACCTATCGCCTTATCCTGCCTGACGGTCCGGTCAAAGGGACCCTCGTGCTGCTACATGGCTGGCAGGGGTCTTCGGCGATACTGGCCAGATCGGACCGGATGGTGCAGGCCGCGAACCGCCGGGGGCTGGCACTGGTTTATCCCAATGGGGCTTTGGGGGCCTGGGCGGTCCCGAACTCCCCCGCGGAGCGGTTGCGGGATGATTTTGCGTTGCTCGAAACGATCAAGGCAGATCTTGTTGAACGTCAGGGGCTGGATCCCGAGCGGATTTTGCTGGCAGGGTTTTCGATGGGCGGGCAAATGACGTGGAGCGTTGCCTGCGGCCGTGGCCAGATGTTCTCAGGCTACATTGCTGTGGCCGGGGCTATGTGGGATCCAGTGCCTCAGGACTGCGCGGACCCGGCAGCGGTATTGATCCATATTCATGGCACCGCTGATGTGAATGTCCCGCTGGAGGGCAAACCCTATGGTCGCAACCACAGTATGGCCCCGGTAGAAAAGGCCCTCGCCCTACGACATAAGGGATGCGGGGTCGCGGAACGCTTCCGCTCAGGCAATTTGCGGTGCCGCCGCTGGACTTGCAACGGTGTTACAGAAAGTTGCCTGCATGACGGGGCCCATGATCTTTATGTGCGACCACTGTTCCGGGCATGGGAGCGGATTGCGATCCGGAAAGGTTGGGAATGACACAGACAGGGGCAGACATCATCGGCGCGGCACTGGCAGAGGCCGGGGCCACCCATGCGTTTGGTATTCCAGGCGGTGAGGTGCTGGCCGTGATGCAGGGGCTGGATGCCGCCGGGATCCGGTTTGTGCTGACCAAGCATGAAAATGCCGCCGGGTTTATGGCCGAGGGGCACTGGCACGCGACCGGGGCTTTGCCGGTTTTGGTAGCCACATTGGGGCCTGGGGTCGCCAATGCCGTGAATGTCGTGGCCAATGCCGAGCAGGATAAGGTGCCGTTGATCTTTCTGACCGGGTGCGTCGATGGGGAGGAGGCGAAATCTTACACCCATCAGGTATTTGACCATGCCGCCATGCTGCGACCGATTACCAAGGCAAGCTTGCGCGCTGAAACCGGTAAAGTGGGCGAGGTGATGGCCCGCGCCATTGCCATTGCGCAAGAAGGCCAACCCGGCCCGGTGCATGTGGATGTGCCGATCACAGTGGCCGAAGGCGCATCGCCGGGCGATGCGGTGATCGCGCCCCGTCTGGCGCAGGCCGATGCTGAGGGTGATCTGGACCGCGCGCGTGCGCTGCTGAACGCGGCGCAGTGTCCCGTCGCGATTGCCGGGGTTGATGCGGTTAATCAGGGGGCAGGGCCTGCGATTGCTGCGTTTTGTCGGGCGCGGGGGATCCCCTTGATCACGACCTATAAGGGCAAGGGATTGCTGGATGAAAGCGACCCGCTGGCGCTAGGCGGTGCGGGTCTGTCGCCCAAGGCGGATGATCTGTTGCTGCCCCTGATCCGGCAATCAGACGGCATTCTGCTGCTGGGCTATGACCCGATTGAGATGCGTATCGGCTGGCGCAACCCCTGGTCTGCCGATCAGACGGTGATCGAGGTGACAGAGGTGCCTCGCAGCCACGGTATGCATTCTGTCAGCCTGACGCTGACCGGACAGATCGCACCGATGCTTGATGAGTTCGGTACGGATGGTGGCCCGGTTTGGACTGAAGAACCGGCCAAAACTAGGCAAGCGTTAAAGGATATGTTCTCAGCCGATGGGTGGGGGCCGGCCAAAGTTTTTGAGATCCTGCGGGAGGTCATGCCGCCCGAGACTGTGGTGACGGCCGATAGCGGTGCGCATCGCATTTTGCTGAGCCAGATCTGGTCCTGCCCCAGCCCGCGCGGCATGCTGCAATCGACGGGGCTTTGCACCATGGCATGCTCGGTCCCGCTGGCGATGGGCCATGCGATGGGGCGTGAGGTGCCGGTTGTGGCCTTTGTCGGCGATGCCGGTCTGGAAATGGGCCTCGGAGAACTGGCCACCCTGCGCGATCTAGGACTGCCGGTGATTGTCTGCGTTCTGGTTGATGAAAGCCTTGCCCTGATCGAGATGAAGCAGCGCGGCAGCCAGCGTGCCAATCTGGGGGTGGATTTCGGTGGGACCGACTTTGTCGGAGTTGCGCAGGCCATGGGGGGGCATGGTGCATGGATCGACGATGTCGCGTCTTTGACCCGCGAAGCTGAGGTCGCCCTTGGCCGGGATGGCTTTACGCTGCTGGCCTGCCGTATTGGGCGGCGGGCTTATGACGGGACGTTTTAGGCGGTAGGCTCTATCGCTGAGATACGCAGAACAAAGTTTGATCTCTGTCTACGCGGAATCAAGGCCGAAGGCCGCCGCGCATCGCCGAGCCGTCCCGTCGGCTCGTCGATGCGCGGCTCGCGTAACAATCGGCGGTGATCAAAAATGGTGCTATGCTGGCGCAGCCCTCGGGGCACGCAACCAAGCCACCAACGAAGACCCGGCAAACGCAAACACCGCCCAGACCCATCCGTGCAAACTGCCCGAGATCACACCGCCCAGATAAGCGCCAATATTGCACCCATAGCTCAGCCGCGCCCCGATCCCCATCAACAGCCCGCCCAAAACTGCCGTCCAGATATCCGTGAAACTCAGCCGGAACACCGGGTTCCAGCGATGCGCCAGGCCAGCCGCAGCCATCGCACCTAATATGATGCCGAAATTCATCACGGAGGTGGCGCTGGCAAAGACAGTCCGGTTCAGGCTGGCCTCGCTCCATCGTGCCAGCAGCCAGCTGTCCTTGGGCACATCCATAAAATAGAGGCCCTTTGCCCCCCAATAGCCAAAGGCCTGGGTGATCCCCCAGGGCCGGTTCAGGACCAAAAGCGTGCCGACCGAAACAACCACCAGGGCAAGGGCCCCCAGCCAGGGTGACCAGTGTCCACGCAGGACTGAGGTTGTCTTGCGTCCCGCCTCAAGATGCCCATGGGCGGACCTTTCGATTCGTATCGCGATGAAGATCAACAGACCTATGACGGTGTATGTGATCAACATTGCAGGCAGGGTGCCGAATTCGTGGATCAGGGAGATGCCGCGCTCGGTCCTCGGCATGGCGTTCCAGAAGGGCAGGCTGGCATGGCCGATCACAGAGCCTGCGATGAAAAAGAGCAGCGTGATCAGCATCCGCGTGGACCCGCCGCCAACCACAAACAAGGTCCCCGATCCGCAACCACCACCCAGCTGCATCCCCATGCCGAACAGGAATGAACCCACGATTAACCCAACACCAACCGGTTGCACGAAAGCCCCCACACCGCCCCAGCCAATCAGCGGAAACGACACCAGCACCGTCAGCCCAATCAGCAGAAACTGTGCCCGGACGCCCAGACTGCGCCACTCTGTCACCAGGCGTCGCCATCCGGCGGTGAACCCGAAAGATGCGTGATACAGCGAAATACCGGCAAACCCGCCGATCATGGCGGCCAGGCCCAGCCGCCAGCCAGCGGCGTTCCACGCAAGCAGTGCCACGACCAACAGACCGGCCAGCGCGATCAGGAAGGGCAGATTTTTGCGCAATTTCGTCATCCTTACTGAGAAAACTGAATTATTTCGCATCTGCGAATAACACTATCGTGACCTGACGCCCATGTGAGTTGCCTTGCAGCGGGTCGATACCCGAGAGGTTGGGCAATTGGTGATGGTAGGGAAAGGACTAAAATTTGAAACGGTTTTCCGATCTGAGCGGTCTTGTGACCTCTCTGCCATCCGAGGTTGCCGTGGGGCACTGGAACGAAACTATCCTGGCCTTTCTGGCGCATGGGGCGGCGGCACCTGAGCATTTGGCCAAGACGCTTGAGGCCGCACCGGATTTTGCCCAAGGCTATGCGGCCAAGGGTTTGTTCTGTTTGCTGCTGGGACGCGCTGAACTGGTGCAAACCGCGCAGGACATGCTTGCCGCAGCCGAAGGTGCAAACGCTGCCTTGCCGCGTGAGGCAGCCTATATCGAGGCGCTGCGTGATTGGCTGGCCGGACGTCCGACCGATGCGGCGGCGCGGCTGGAACTGGTGCTGGCAGATCACCCCGAAGATGCGATGGCAATGAAGCTGGTCCAGGCGATTCGGTTTGTGACCGGGCAACCGGACCATATGCGGGCCTCGCTTGAGGCGGTTGTGCCGGCCTATTCCGATCACCCTGCGCTTGGCTATGTGAAAGGTTGCTATGCCTTTGCGCTGGAGGAAACCGGCGACTATGCCGCAGCCGAGAAATCGGGACGCGAGGGCCTGCTTCTGGCCCCCAATGATGCCTGGGGTCTGCATGCGGTGGCGCATGTTTATGACATGACCGCACGGGCTGAGGATGGCCTGTTCTGGATGGCAGATCAGACCGGTGCCTGGGCGCATTGCAACAATTTTCGCTTTCACGTTTGGTGGCATATCGCATTGATGCATCTGGATCTGGGGCAGTATGACAAGGCGCTGGCCCTTTACGACAGTGAAATCCGGGCTGAGCACACAGATGACTATCGCGATATCTCGAACGGGGCCTCGCTGTTGTCGCGACTGGAGCTTGAGGGCGTTGATGTCGGCGCGCGCTGGGACGAGTTGGCCGATCTGTCAGCCAACCGCACCGATGATGGCTGCAATGCCTTTGCCGATATGCACTACATGCTGTCGTTGATCGGCGGCGGTCGGGATCTGGCCGTGCGCAAGATGATGGCGCGGATGGCAAAGGATGCCGCGCAGGCCGAGACCGAAATGCAGCACTTGACCCGTCATCCCTGCCTGTCGACCGCCGCCGGGCTAGAGGCCTTTGGCGAGGGCCGCTATAGCGACGCGTTTCGCCATATGAAAGGCGGACGGGATGCCCTGCAACGTATCGGCGGAAGCCATGCTCAGCGCGATGTGTTTGAACGCCTGACCATCGAAGCTGCCATTCGTGCCGGACTATTTGACAGTGCCACGCATCTGCTGGACGAACGGCAGGCCTTGCGTAGCGGGACCGAGGACGGCTACACCGCGCGCCACCGGGCATTGATTTCACAGGCGCAAGCCGATGCGCGCCGGTCGGCGCTGTAAACTGGCGCCACGCGAAACAGACATTAGAAGACAAAGAATGGCAGAAACTGGTGCGCATACCTCTCGTCCCCGTGACCCGCGTTTGGATTTCTTTCGCGGGCTGGCGATGTTCATCATCCTTCTAGCGCACACGCCGGGAAACTACTGGACGCTTTGGATCCCCGCGCGCTGGGGCTTTTCGGACGCGACCGAGATTTTCGTGTTCTGCTCTGGCATGGCCTCGGCCCTGGCCTTTGGCGGTGTGTTCGAACGGCGCGGCTGGCTGATGGGCACGATGCGGATTTTGCATCGGGTCTGGCAGGTCTATTGGGCGCATATCGCTGTGTTCTGCGTGATCCTGACCTCTATGATAGTGCTGAACTGGTTTCCCGACCTGCCGCGTGACTATGTCGGGCAGTTGAACCTCTATCCGTTTGTGAAGAATATTGAGGGCAACATGGTCGGGCTGATGACCCTGGCTTATGTGCCCAACTATTTCGACATTCTGCCGATGTATCTTGTGATCCTGGCGATGGTGCCGATTGTGATGGCGCTATCCCTCGTTTCGCCATGGGCAGTATTTGGCTTTATCGGACTTGTCTGGTTCGGTACCCAGCTTGAAGCGTTGGTAGAGGTCATTCCGGCGCTAGACCCGCTGGCCAACCTAGCGGAAATTTTGCATCTGCCCGCACAATACTGGTTCGAACCGCCCAACAACACGCGATCCTGGTTCTTCAATCCATTCGCATGGCAGCTGGTCTTTTTCACTGGCTTTGCGTTTATGTGCGGCTGGATATCCCCCCCGCCCGTGCGTTTGTGGCTGATCGGTCTGGCGCTGGTCATTGTGCTGGGGAATGTGCCCTTGTCGAATATCGGTGTACGCGAGTTGGAATTTGACTGGGCGAGGGATTGGCGCATTGCCAATCGTGAATTCTTCACCAAGACCGACTTCGGCATCCTGCGCTATGTCCACTTTCTGGCGCTTGCCTATCTGGGCTGGGCCGCCGTTGGCCCGATGGGGAAATGGCTGAGCATCGGCAAGGTCTGGACGCTTATTGTCGGCGTGATCCGCAAGGTCGGCCAGCAGTCGCTGGCGGTCTTCATGACCTCGATGGTGCTGGCGCGTTTCATGGGCGTGGTGTTCGATGTTTGGGGCAAGGATGTCTGGGTGATGACCGCCACCAATCTGGGCGGCTTTGCCGTGCTGATCGTGGTGGCTTATTTCGTATCCTGGATCAAGCGCTCCCCGTGGAAGGGCGTGCCTGCCCCGCGGGCTGCCGAAACCTCCGGCCCTATACAGGGGTGTCCCGCATGACCCTGACCCGCCGCGATGCTCTGGCCCTGTCTGCCGCGTTTGCTGCCTTTGGCCCGGCCCGGGCGCAAAGCGCAGAGCCCGGCATGACGCTGGGCCCCGCATCTCCATGGTCGGCGCAATCCTTGCTGGACCGGGCACGGGCGATGGCGCAATCTGATTATGCGCCGATGGCTGATATCCCGCAGCCATGGCAGGAGCTTACCTATGATCAATACCGGTCGATCTGGTTTGACAGCCGCAACGCACTTTGGCGCGACACGGATCGCCCGGCCCGGGTCGAGTTTTTTGCCCCCGGCCTCTATTTCCCGCGCCCCATTGCTGTGAATGTGGTTGAGGGGGGACAATCCCGCCCCGCCACATTCGACCCGGCCGTTTTTGACCGCACGGATATGTTCCCCGATCTGCCGGTCGACGACACGCTGGGATATTCAGGCTTCCGCATTCTGGGTGAGATCGAGACCCCCGGCATCCAATCCGAATATGCGGTGTTTCAGGGGGCCAGCTATTTTCGAGCCATCGGACGTGGCCAGACTTATGGCCTGTCTGCGCGCGGGCTAGCCCTGAACACCGCCGCACCCGAGGGGGAGGAATTCCCGGATTTCCGCGAATTCTGGATTGAGGCCCCGGCCCCCGGAAGCTCGCAGGTCACCGTCCATGCCTTGCTGGACGGCCCGTCGGTCACGGGTATCTATCACTTCACCCTTGCACATGGCGTCAGCACGGTGATGCAGGTGTCCGCCACGATCTTTGCCCGGGCAGAGCTAAGCAATGTCGGTCTGGCCGCTGAAACCTCGATGTTTTTCTTTGACGAGACCAACCGCAGCCGGTTCGACGATTTCCGTCCTGCCGTTCATGACAGCGATGGTCTGCTTATCGCCAATGGCGCGGGTGAGGTTTTGTGGCGACCACTGGCCAACCCGCGCGAGTTGCAGATATCCAGTTTTGTCGACACCAACCCCAAGGGGTTTGGATTGATGCAGCGGGCACGGCATCTGGGTGACTTTGCCGATCTTGAAGCGCATTACCACGACCGCCCCGGCCTGTGGGTCACACCGGGGGAGGATTGGGGCAAGGGGGCTGTCACGCTGGTCGAAATCCCGACGGACCGCGAGATCTATGACAACATCGTTTCCTACTGGCGCCCCCGGGATGTCATTCCCAAAGGCGGCGAACACAGCTTTTCTTATCGGCTGGACTGGTGTGCCGAAGCCCCTGTGCCGCATGACAGAGCACAGGTGATCAACACGCGCATGGGCGCGCGGCGGGCTGGCGGGCACATTGTTACGGTCGACTTCGCCGATCATGAGCGTCTGCCCGATGACCTGTCTAAGATTACCCTGCATGTCAGCGGCAACCGCGGAACAGTCTCGCCCGGCATTTTGCAGCGCAATCCGGCAACCGGCGGCGTGCGCCTGGCCTTTAGCTTTGATCCGGGCGAACGCCGCTCTGTCGAATTGCGGGCCCAGTTGATGCTGGATAGCAAAGCCATCTCGGAAGTCTGGCTTTACAGGTGGACGGCATGAACGCGCCATTTGATCCCGGCAACCTGATGCCGCCAGAGGCGCCGCTGGACATGCCGGAGCAGGATTTCCACACCCGGTTCCGCGACCCGGACGCGCCCGGCGGCGGGTATGCCCCCTGGCTGGCCCGTCTGTTTGTCTTTGGCCTGTCCGGTGCGCTGACGCTTGCACTTGCCCTGATCTTTGAGGACTGGTTCATGTCCGGTGGCATCACCCTGACCGAAGGTGCTGTGATCGTATTGGTCGTTGTCACCTTTTTCTGGATTGCCCTGTCCTTGGCCACAGCATTGATGGGGCTTCTGCCAATGCGTGCGCGGCGGATTCCTGGCGGTGCGCTGGATGTTGCCGTGCTGATGCCGGTTTTTGGTGAGTCGGTTCCGGAGCTTGCCACCCGCTGGCGCGCCATGCTCGATGATATCGGCAGAACACCGACACAGCATCGGTTTTTCCTGTTCATATTATCCGACACGCGCGATCCGGCCCATGCCGAGGCTGAGGCGGCGACTGTTCTGCAGCTTAAATCTGATTACCCCAACCACGCCATCCACTACCGGCGGCGGGTTGAAAATACAGGGTTCAAGGCGGGGAATATCGCGGATTGGGTGCGCCGTTGGGGGGATGCCTATCCCGCGATGCTGGTTCTGGATTCGGACAGCATCATGAGCGGTGCCGCTATTGCCGCTCTGGCCGATGCGCTTGCTGCGGACAGCAATGCGGGCCTGATCCAATCCGTGCCCAGGCTATACGGCAGCCAAACGATCTTTGCCCGCGCTCAGCAGTTTGCGAATACGGTCTATGGCAGCGTCCTGTCGCGCGGGCTGGCACGTTGGTCTGGGGATGATGCCAATTACTGGGGGCACAACGCGATTATCCGCACCCGAGCCTTTGCCGCCTGCGCTGGGATGCCCAGCCTTTCTGGTCGCGCACCGTTTGGTGGCCCGGTTCTGAGCCATGATTTTGTTGAGGCCGCCTTGTTACGCCGCGCAGGCTGGCATGTGCGGTTTCTACCCAGCCTGGAGCACAGCTATGAGACCACGCCGCCAACCCTGATCGCGCATGTGTTGCGCGACCGGCGCTGGTGTCAGGGCAATCTTCAGCACTTGCGCCTGCTGGCGGTGCCCGGATTCAGGGTTATGTCGAGGATGCATCTGTTTCAGGGCGCGATGGCCTATTTGATGTCGCTGGGTTGGTTCGGGTTGCTGGTCCTGTGGGTGGCTCTGGGCCTGGCAGAAATGCCGGAGGTCCGCTATTTCTCGGAATCTCAACCGCATATCCCGATCTGGCCGCATATGGATCGTGTCGCCAAGCTGCTGATCCTTGGTGTCGTTTATGGCCTTCTGATCGCGCCGAAGCTGATCGGCGCGCTGCGGTTCTGGGTGTCAGATCCCACCCTGACCGGGGCGGGTGGGATCGGGCGGTTCTGGCTGTCCTGGTTGGTCGAGGTGTTACTGTCGATCCTTCTGGCCCCGTCGATGATGATCCAGCATATCATCGCCGTACTGCGGACTTTTTCGGGGCTGACCTCGGGCTGGCGACCGGCCGGAAACGGCTATGCGCGGCCCGCGGTTCTTTTGCGCTTTCACGCTATGGAACTTGTCATCGGCGCGGCAATGCTGGTGCTTTATATCCTGGGCCTGATGCAGGTTTGGTTGATGCCGGTTGCGATCTGCCTGCTTTTGGCGCCGCTTCTATCCGGGTTGACGGCCTGCAGCCCAGGCTGGGCACGCGCTTTGCTGCACACCCCGCAGGAGGTTACGCCGCCGGCCGTTTTGTCGGGCCTCACGGTTGAGGCCCCGCAGCGGGCGCGGCCGGTACGCCCGCTGCCTGTGTCGGCCTGATGGCTTAGACCGACAGGCAGATATACTTCATTTCCATATAATCCTCGATCCCGTGGCGAGAGCCTTCGCGCCCGATACCGGATTGCTTGATGCCGCCAAATGGTGCCACCTCGGTCGAGATCAGGCCGGTATTCACGCCGACCATGCCGTATTCCAGCGCCTCGGCCACGCGGGTCACGCGGCTGATATCGCGGGCATAGAAATAGGAGGCGAGGCCAAAGATCGTGTCATTCGCCTGCGCGATCACATCCGCCTCATCCTCGAACTTGAACAGGGGGGCGACCGGGCCGAAAGTTTCTTCTGTCGCCACCGCCATGTCCTTTGTAACACCGGTCAGAACGGTCGGCTGAAAGAATGTGCCGCCCAGATCATGCCGTGCGCCGCCGGTTAGAATTTGCGCGCCTTTGGCTGTGGCGTCCGCGATATGCGCTTCCACCTTTTCCAGCGCGTCTTTGTTGATCAGTGGCCCGGTTGAGACGCCATCATCAAACCCATGTCCAAGCGTCATGTCCTGCACGGCGCGGGCCAGTTTTTCAGAAAAGGCATCATAGACCCCTGCCTGCACATAGATGCGGTTGGCGCAGACGCAGGTTTGTCCGTTATTCCGATACTTGGAGATCATAGCCCCTTCGACAGCTGCATCCAGATCAGCGTCATCAAAGACAATGAAGGGCGCGTTGCCACCCAGTTCCATCGACATTTTCATCACCCGATCGGCCCCCTGCCGCATCAGGATGCATCCCACCTCGGTGGAGCCTGTAAAGCTCAGCTTGCGGACTTTCGGGTTTTCACAAAACTCCCGGCCAATCTGTGATGCGCTGGTCGAGGTCACGACATTTAGCACGCCATGAGGCAGGCCGGCGCGCTGGCCCAGCAGGGCGAAGGCCAGGGCAGAAAGCGGTGTGTCCTCTGCCGGTTTGGCGACAAAAGTGCATCCGGCGGCCAGTGCCGGTGCCACTTTGCGCGCCAACATGGCGTTGGGAAAATTCCAGGGGGTGATGGCGGCTGCCACGCCAACGGGCTGGCGAATTACAGTGATGCGCTTGTCGGTCTGGTGGCCCGGAATGGTTTCGCCATATATGCGCTTGGCTTCCTCGCCGAACCATTCGACAAAAGACGCCCCATAGACGATCTCGCCCCGTGCCTCAGCCAGTGGCTTTCCCATTTCTGCGGTCAGGATCCGGGCCAGATCGTCCGCATTCTCAACCAGCAGATCGGCCCAACGGCGCAGGATGGTGGCGCGGTTTTTTGCGGTTCTTGCGGCCCAGTCTTTCTGGGTAGCAAAGGCCGCATCAATCGCTGCGGCTGTCTCAGCCCGCCCCAGATCGGTGACCTGCGTCAGCACATCCCCGGTGGCTGGGTCCGACACTTCAAACTTTGCGCCATCCTCGGCGCCGCACCACTTTCCTGCGATCAGTGCATCGGACACCAGAAGGGCAGGGTCATTGAGTTGGCTTTTAAGGTCTGCGGACTGTCCCATTGCAGCTCCTGAGTTTGCGCCGCGACACTCAGCGGCCGGATGCCCGAGACTGGATCACATGGAACGGGGACATGCAAGACTGGCCGAAGATCAATGCCATCCCATGGCGCGCGACCCTTTCAGTTTGACCTCAAACCCATCTGCCAAAGGCTCCGGCCAAGCGATGAAATGCGCAGCGTGTCTCCAACCTAATTGCGCTCTCAAAGCATCCTTTGAGACTTGAAGAGCCTTACGGGGTTGGCAGTTTAGCCTTTGCATAGCGGAATGACATCCACGTTTTATGCCAATCTACGCTTCCCTTTTTGAGCGACCATTTCGCTGGCATAAAGACCGTCACCAAAGATAGTGCAGCTATTAGACTCGTGTCTGCTAGAGCAAATTGCGTTCTATCACGTTCACCTAAAACAAAAAATGCGTGCAGCCGCTGGGTGAGGAAGCATCTACCTGTTTTCGATTACCTGCAACTTGTTCTAGGCAGCGGACTCGTAAAACTGACACCATAGCCTGATAGATGCGAGTTTGATCATGGCCATGAAGTTGGCTGAAGTTTTTTCATAGCGTGTTGCGATCCGGCGGAATGAGGCTTTGAGCCGCCCAAAGACCCGCTCGATCTTGTTGCGCTCACGGTAGATTTCGGCGTCAAATTCTGCGGGCAATTTGCGGTTGGCCTTGGGCGGGATGACGTCGATTGCGCCTTGTTCCCAGGTCATCTCGCGGATCCAATCGGCGTCGTAGGCCTTGTCCGCGAGCACGTCCTGTCCTGGCTGCAATCCATCCAGAAGCCGCTCGCACGGTGACCTGCCCCCCGAGGCTCCCTCATTCATAACGAGAGTCTGCGGGTCTGGTTTTCATATTCGTTGGTTTCGTTTTGGGCAAGCGCGCCGGGCGCGGAGCCCTCAAATTGCTCAAGCG